>CANNPG010000096.1:0-5474 GCA_947507375.1 uncultured Collinsella sp.
GAGGCCTTTGAGTAGGATTTCCTCGTCAAAGAGCATGCTATCGGTATGCAGGGCGCTTGTGGCATAGGCGGGGCAGCCATCCGAATCACTCGGGTTGTCTTGGCCCTCCGGCACGCCCGTGCCCAGCAAGAAGAACACGCCCGGCAGATGACGTTGATAGAACGCGAAATCCTCGGCGATCAGCAGCGGCTCGTCCACAAGTTGCAGCTCGGACAAGGCAGGCGCAATGCAGGCAAACAGCTCGGGGTCGTTATCGACTGGCGGATAGCCCTCGGCAAAGTCGAGATCGTACGTACAGCCTGTTTCGGCACAGGCATCGTCCAGCACGCGGCGTACGCCCCCGCGCGCACGGTCGAACATGGCGTCCGTAAACACACGCAAGCTACCGGCAACATGGGCCTCCCCCGCCACCGCATTGCAGACGGTGCCTGCCTGCAGCAGGCCGAACTTGCCAATGCAGGGCTCGTCGGTGCCCAGTTCGTCCATCAGCTTGCGCTCGGCAACCAAAAACTTCGCTGCCGCCAACGCGGCATCGTGCGACTCCCCAACCGGCACACCATAGGTCTTAGCGATATGGATGCTCGTCCCGTGAATATGAATGTGCGTCTCACTCGAACGCGCCAGCAACGGACCGGGGCAGCTCGCCAACGTGCCGGCGGGCAGATCGGGCCACACGTGGAAGCCGAAGATGCGATCCGCCCCGTAGCGCTCGAACACGCCGCTCTCGCACACCGTCTTGGCACCACCAGTCGTCTCCTCGGCCGGCTGGAACACAAAGAGTACGTTGCGCCTAATGGCGCCCGGCTGCTCGCGAATCGTACGGTCGACATACGTCGCGGCGGCAAGTGCCATGGCCATGTGTCCGTCATGTCCGCAAGCGTGCATCTTGCCGGGATGCGTCGAGGCAAAGGCCGCACCCGTCGCCTCCGCGATGGGCAGCGCATCCATATCGGCGCGAATCGCCGTAGCATGCGCAGCGCCCGTGCCAGCGTCGAAGAAAGCACAAACACAGCTGGGACACGGATGGGTCACCTCGCAAGCGAGCGGCGCCAACACGCCCTCGATATAGGCGATAGTCTGCGGAAGATCGAAATCGAGCTCCGGAATGCGATGGAGATCGCGGCGATAGCGACGGAGTTCTTGGAGCTCGGTCATAGAGAATCCCTTCGTAAGGCACATCTGTTGCAACTTATTGTGATACAGGATTGTGGCACACATGTTTCCAGCATATTGCTGCATTTTTTAAACGTTATATACAAATACTCTTGTTTGGTAAAGTGCAACGTGATAGGGTCTTTACCACTTGATAGAGGCGCGGGCACGAAGAACCGCGGGCGAGCCAGCAGGCTTTGACCCCGTGGGGAGGCGAAACCCGCCGAACTGGGTTTTTCGGGCACGAACAACCTGGTGGGCCTGTGGGAAACACCCACAGGACTGTCTGCAGCAATGCGGGAGCGCTATCCGGACATTGGGTCCACGCTATGCGGATTCGATGCGCAGATGGCGCCGTCTGGATAGCGAGGTTTACGGGACATGGCATTGACCCCCAACGAGGCATATGCGGCCAAGCAGCCGTTTGTGGACAAGGAGACACTCGAGCATATCGTCGAGCAGTTCCCCACGCCGTTTCATCTATACGACGAGGCAGGCATCCGCCGTAACATGCAAGAAGTGCGCGACGCCTTTGCATGGAACCCAGGCTTTAAGGAATACTTTGCCGTCAAGGCCAACCCCAACCCGGCGCTCATCTCCATTCTCAACGAATACGGCTGCGGCTGCGATTGCTCGAGCTATACCGAGCTTATGATCGCCCGCTCACTGGGTATCACGGGACACGACATCATGTTCTCGTCCAACGACACGCCGGCTGCCGACTTTGAGCTCGCCGACAAGCTGGGTGCCATCGTCAACTTTGACGACATCAGCCACATCGAGTTCTTTGAGCGCGTTGCGGGGCCCATCCCCAAGACGGTCAGCTGCCGCTTTAATCCAGGCGGTCTGTTCCAGCTCTCCAACGGCATCATGGACAACCCGGGCGACTCCAAATATGGCATGACCACCGAGCAGCTCTTTGAGGCCTTCCGCATGCTCAAGGCCAAGGGCGCCGAGAATTTTGGCATCCATGCCTTCCTTGCCAGTAACACCGTCACCAACGACTACTATCCCAAGCTCGCACGTATCCTCTTTGAACTTGCCGTGCGCCTGGAGCGTGAAACGGGCGCACATGTCGCCTTTATCAATCTGTCCGGCGGCGTCGGCATCCCCTATCTGCCCGAGCAGCAGGCCAACGACATTCACGCCATCGGCGAGGGAGTGCACGCGGCCTACGACGAAATCCTGGTTCCTTCCGGCATGGGCGATGTGGCCATCTGCACCGAGATGGGCCGCTTTATGATGGGCCCCTATGGCTGCCTGGTCACCAAGGCCATCCACGAGAAGCAGATTTACAAGGACTATATCGGCGTGGACGCAAGCGCCGTCGACCTCATTCGTCCCGCTATGTATGGTGCCTACCACCACATTACGGTAATGGGACAGCCGGGTGGCCCTGACAAGACCGCAGCACCGGTCACGAACACGTATGACATCACGGGCAACTTGTGCGAGAACAACGATAAGTTCGCCATCGACCGCGAGCTGCCGCAGATCGACATGGGTGATGTACTCGTGATCCACGATACCGGCGCGCATGGCTACTCCATGGGCTACAACTACAACGGGCGGCTGCGCTCCGCCGAGGTCCTGCTGCGTCCCGATGGCTCGGCAGATCTCATTCGTCGCGCCGAGCGCCCGGGCGATTACTTTGCCACGCTCGACGTGCTGCCGTGCGGACGCGAGCTGCTGGCAAAGTCGCGTGCCGAAAGTGCCCGTTGTCGCGCTCAGGACGAGCGCCTGGCAGTCGCCGCCCAATGGAATAAACGCATCCAGATCGCGGAAGCGAAGGAGAAGAACATGGATATCCGCAATCTCGAGGGCTCAATCGTCGCCCTTGTTACGCCATTTAAAAAGGACGGCAGTGTCGACTTTGACGCGCTCGAGCGCCTTATCGATTTCCACCTGCAAAACGGCACCGACGCCATCCTCACCCTGGGCACCACAGGCGAGAGCGCCACGATGACCGATGACGAGGACAACTCCGTTGTCGCCGCCGTGGTCAAGCAGGTTGCAGGACGCGTCCCCGTCATCGCCGGCTCGGGCTCCAACTCCACGCAAACCATGCTCACCAAGTCGCTCACCTACCAGGGCTTGGGCGCCGATGGTCTGCTGCTCATTACCCCCTACTACAACAAGTCCAACGAAGAGGGTATCTACCAGCACTTTAAGACTGTCGCCGATGCCGTTGACATCCCCTGCATCCTGTACAACATCCCCGGCCGCTGCGGCTGCGGCATCAGCGAGCGCAACGTAGAGCGCCTGGCCGCGCACCCCAACATCATGGGTATTAAGGAAGCCTCGGGCAACGTCGCCTACGCGGCCAAGATCGCTCACCTGCTGTCCGACGACTTCCGCATGTATTCGGGCGAGGATGCGCTGACCGTACCTCTCATGAGCCTGGGCGCCTCGGGCACCATCAGCGTGTGGGCCGATGTTCAGCCGCAGCTCGTGCACGACATGTGCCGCGCCTACCTGGACGGCGACGTGGAGCGCGCCCGCGACATCCAGATTGCCGGCCAGCCGCTCATCAACGCCCTCTTTAGCGAGGTCAACCCCATCCCCGTTAAGGAAGCGCTCGCCCAGATGGGTATGATCGAAGCCAACTACCGCATGCCGCTGTGCCCCATGGCCGACAACACGCGCGCCGCACTTACCGATGCCCTGAAGGGAGCTGGTCTGCTTGATTAAGACCGTCATTATGGGAACGGGCCGCATGGGCTCGCTCATCCGCACCACCGCCGAGAGCGTTGTCGACGCCGCCGGTCAGCACGTTTTTGATATCGTCGCCCAGATCGGTTTTGATCTGTCCGAGCTCGAGGGCGCCCCGGTAGCCGATGTAATCATCGACTTCTCGAACGTCGTGACCTTCGATGCCGTCGTCGCCTATGTCGAGCGCACGGGCGCCGCGTTGGTCTCGGGCACCACGGGCTACACACCCGATCAGATGGACCGCCTGCGCGAGCTGGGTCAGAATGCCCGCGTCATGCACTCGGGCAACTACTCTATCGGCATCGCCGCCCTGCGCCATCTGGTTGCCCAGGCCACGCGCGAACTGCCCGGCTTTGATTGCGAGATTGTCGAGACGCACCACAACCAAAAGGTCGACGCTCCCAGCGGCACCGCCAAGCTGCTACTCGACGCCGTGGTCGAGGCCGAACCTGAGGCTGGCTATCATCCTGTTTACGGTCGTGAGGGCATGTGCGGCGCTCGCGATCCCAAGGAAATCGGCATGCACTCACTACGCGGCGGCACCGTCGCCGGCGTGCACGAGGTGAGTTTCTTTGGCCAGGATGAGGAGGTCACGCTCACCCACCGCGCCACGAGCCGTCAGATCTTTGTCAACGGCGCCTTGGCGGCCGCGCAGAAGCTCGTCACCCGCGAACCCGGCTTCTATACGTTCGACCAGGTCATGTTTGCCTAACCAGGTATCAACCGAATCCACCCAAAGGAGAGATAGCAAATGAGCAACGCAGCCGAGATGGATGCACAGGAGATTATCAACTACATCGCCACCGCGCCCAAAAAGACGCCCGTCAAGTTGTACGTGCGCGAGAAGCCGGGCATGAAGGTTGCTTGGGGCGACGCACATGTCTACGGCGGTCATCGCGGCAAGACCGTCTTTGGCGACTGGGATGAGCTTAAGGCCATCCTGGACGCCAACGCCGATTCCATCGATTACTACGACGTGGAGAACGATTGCCGCAACTCCGCCGTGCCCATGCTCGACCTTAAGGGCATCAACGCCCGCATCGAGCCGGGCGCGATCATCCGCGACCGCGTCGAGATTGGCGACCGTGCCGTCATCATGATGGGCGCCATCATCAACATCGGCTCCGTTATCGGCGAGGGTTCCATGATCGATATGGGCGCCGTGCTAGGCGGCCGCGCCACCGTGGGCAAGAACTGCCACATCGGCGCTGGAACCGTGTTGGCAGGCGTCGTTGAGCCCGCAAGCGCCACGCCCGTCATCATCGAAGACGACGTCATGATCGGCGCCAACGCCGTGGTCCTGGAGGGCGTACGCGTGGGCAAGGGCGCTGTTGTTGCCGCCGGCGCCGTGTGCATCGAGGACGTCCCCGCCGGTGCCGTCGTGGCCGGTGTCCCCGCCCGCGTCATCAAGATGCGCGACGAGAAGACCGACAGCAAGACCGGCCTGGAAGAGGGCTTACGTCAACTTTAATAGTTACGCGGTTTTGACAAACCGCGTTTTCGCTGACGTATGCCCAACCTGCGGCGCAATGTCAGCAACCAAGCCGAAAACAAAAAAGGCCGAAGTCCCGAAGGGCTTCGGCCTTTGCTTTCTCGCTGTAGGCGCAACG
>CANNPG010000097.1:0-5471 GCA_947507375.1 uncultured Collinsella sp.
GTCGATATCGATGAACGCCATGGTAACGGGGGTGTCCTGCTCCCAGAGCTCCTCGAGGGAACGGGCAAAGCCGCCGCGGTTGCCAAGTCCGGTAAGCTGGTCGGTAAAGGCGGTCCTAATCAGATCATCCTGACGCTCGAGAAGGTCACGGACGGTCTTTTCGAGCGTTTCGGTGTAATTGCTGACAGTATCCATGTCGTAAGCGGCTTTCTGAGGTCGGGCGAATTGCGTCGGGCGAGCTCGTTGTGCACACGCGTTGTTGTTCGGCGCTTTGCGTGTATCCAGGCCCCCGCCTTGCTGCGTTGTTGGGTTAATTTACCGGCTAATGTTCGCTGTTGATAACTGCTGAGTAGTATAAACAACAGTGCAGAATTATATATGGGTGTACATGCTACGGGCGGCTATTATTCGCCAAACCGCAACGCCTGGGTGCGCATGAAAAATGCGACTGGGGCGGTATATGTTGACGGGTATACTTGTCCCGGTTTTAAACGCAGGAACGGAGATGGTCGCATGACACAGCCAAATATGACGCGCACGGTGGGGCTTGCGCTCGAGGGAGGCGGCTACCGCGGTATGTATACGGCGGGCGTGCTCGACGTTTGGATGGAGCACGGTTTGACCTGCGACCATATGGTGGGTGTCTCGGCGGGCGCGGCGTTTGGCTACAACTTTAAATCGCGCCAGATCGGCCGTGCCATTCGCTATAACAAGGCCTATTGTGCCGATAAGCGCTATGCGGGTGTAGCAAGCTGGCTGCGGACCGGCGATATGTTCAATGCCGATTTTGCCTATCACGAGGTGCCTATCGAGCGCGATCCCATTGACTTGGAGGCGTATCGCGCCTGTCCCATGCGGTTTACGTGCGTGTGCACCGATATCGAGACGGGCAAGGCCGTCTACCACGACCTGCCCTATGGCGACGAGCGGGATATCGAGTGGATCCGGGCATCGTCGGCGATTCCTGTGGCGACGCGTCCTGTCGCCATTGAGGGCCGCAAGTACCTGGATGGTGGCGTGGCTGATTCCATTCCCAGCGCTTGGTTGTTTGCGCAGGGGTATGACCGCAATATCGTGGTGCTCACGCAACCGGCGGGCTTTGTGAAGCAGCCCAACAGCGTGATGCCCATGCTGCGTCGCGTGTTCCATCACTATCCGGAGTTTGTCGCAGCGCTCGAGCATCGGCATGAGGTCTACAATGCCACGCTCGATGATTTGGCGCGTCGTGAGGCCGCCGGCGATATCTTTGTGGTGCGTCCGAGCGAATCGGTGAAGGTGCCGTCGCTGTGTCGCGAGCCCGATGAACTTGAGCGCATCTACCAGATTGGTCGCCGCGATGCGGAGGCGACCTTGCCGGCACTGGAGGCATATCTGGCAGGGTAGAGGCTGCTGCCGCCATCTCGGCGGAAAGCGCATCCCAGTTTGGACGTCCATTCTGGGATGCGCTTTCCGCTATTGAAGATATGAGGCTGCAGAGCGGCTACTCAGCCTATGCCTGCTGCCAGGTGTCGACGAGCTCCTTGGCCGCGGCGTAGGGGTCATCGGCGCTGCAGACGGCACTCACCACAAAGAAGCCGTCGACGCCGGTGGCCTTGAGCTGCGGCAGATCGGCCGTCTTGACGCCGCCGCCCACCACGATGGGCACGGGGCTTGCCGCGTGGAGTGCGGCCAGGTCCTCAAAGCTCTTGGTGATGATAGAGCCGTCGGCCGCGCGTCCGCAGTCGCGCTTGGTCTCGGTCTCGTGGAGCGGGCCGATGCCCAGGTAGTCGACCAGGCTCATGTCGGCGGTCTTGACGTACTCGAGCATCTCCTCACAACGGGCCGAAAGGCCCACGATGGCGTCGGGGCCCAGCAGCTTGCGACAGACCTCGACGGGAATATCGCTTTGGCCCACGTGCACGCCGTCGACGGCAATACCCTGCTCGCGCGCGGCGAGTACACAGTCCAGACGGTCGTCGATGAGCAAGGCAACCTGACCGGTCTTGCCAGCCTGTGCGATTGCCTGCGCGGCGTCGCCGGTCAGCGCGATGATCTCGCGGGCGCTTGCCACCTTGGAGCGCACCTGGATGCAGGTAAAGCCGGCGTCGAGCGCCTGGGCCACCACATCGCCCACGGGGCGCCCGAGCGTGTTTTCGGGGCCGAGTACCAGATAGGCCGAGATATCAAGGTTGTCGCGGATGCTCATCGTGCTTCCTCCTGCTTTTTGATCTGCGCTTCCATGCGTTCAAGCTTGCCGGTCATGGTGTCGGTAAATCCGGGCCGAATATCGGCTTTGAGCACGACTTCGGTGCGGATGCCCTTGCTCGCCAACACAAAGGTTGCGTCGCGCACGACCTGCATGACCTCGTCCCAGTCGCCCTCGATCTCGGTGAACATCGAGGTGGTGCGGTTGGGAAGGCCGCTCTCGCGAATGACGCGCACGACCTCGGCGACCTCGGCGGATAGCTCATCGCCGGTGCCGCATGGGGCGATGGCCACAGCGACGAGCGTGTTCATGCCGGCATTGGTTGCGGGCTCGGACATGGCTTATGCCTCCTCGAGCTCGAGTCGGTTATCGGCGATGTCCTGGGCGCTCGCGCGGTAGAGCTCATCGATAAAGGCGACCTTAAAGCTTGCCGGGGCATCGGCGACGGCGGCAGCACGCGTGCCAGCGACGTTGTAGACGGCGGTGCCGCAGACTGCCGCCGTAAACGGATCGGCGGCGCAGGCGTACACGGCCAGCACGCCGCCCTGCGAGCAGCCGCAGCCGGTGATCTTGGACATGAGCGGGCTGCCGCCGTGGGACTTGGCCACGGTCGTGCCGTCGGTGATCAGGTCGACTTCGCCCGAGACGACTACGGCGCCACCGGTGTAGCGGGCGAGCGCCACCGCGGCATCGCGGGCGGCGTCTACCGTGTCGGTGGTATCGACACCGCGTACGCGGCTCAGATCGGCCGCCTCGCCCTCAAGACCCCACAGGCCGGCGAGTGCGATAATCTCGGAGGCGTTGCCGCGCACGATGGCGGGCTTGTACTGCTTGAGCTCGTTTACCAGCTGGGTGCGCAGGCTGCCGATACCCAGGCCCACCGGATCGAGCACCCAGGGCTTGCCGGCGTCGTGTGCCGCCTTCGCCGCGCGGGGAATCGTCTGCTCGTAGATAGGGAAGAGCGTGCCCATGTTGAGATAGATGGCGCCGCCGCCGGCAACGAGCGCTTCGCCCTCGTCGGGCAGATAGACCATGGCGGCCGATCCGCCCACGGCGAGCTGTGCGTTGGCGACAAAGTCGATCGTCACCGTGTTGGTGATGGAGCCGGCCATCGGATTGGTGGCGCGAATTTCCTCTACGGCCTTGACCATATGTTGCTTAAGCTGTTCCGAATCAATCACTGCACATGCCTCCTTGGCATAGAAAAGGGGCGCTGTGCATAGACAGCGCCCCTGTAAAGGCGGCATGCTCCCTACGCCAGCATTAACTGACAGGTTCAAAGGATTGGGCCCCATGCCCTCTCAGCCTTGTGGTTTGCACCGCCGGCACTCCCGCATCGAATCTGTTGTTCCCTATACTAGCGCACCGTTACAATGGATACGATGAAAATGACTGGGGGACTCTATGATCAAACTTGTGCTGACCGATATGGACGATACGCTGATTCCAGCCGGTCATGACGGCGCCAGCGACTACGCCATTGAGGGTATTCATGCCATGCAGGCGGCGGGTCTGCACTTTGGTCCGGTTTCGGGTCGTCAGCCGTCCGCGATGGGCTGGATGTTTAAAAACCGTTCCGAGTGTTTTTCGACCGGTGCGTTCTGTAACGGCCAGGTGATGTTTGTCGACGGCGAAGTGGTCGCTTCGCGCGCAATCGACAACGATGCTCTGATGCGTTTGGCCGACTATCTGGAGCAAGAGACCGACGATACATTTCTAAAAGTCTACAGCCTGGGCGATGACTTTTGGGGCAACGATGCCTATTGCGTGACGAGCAATCCCGAGCGTGTGCGTCGCGCTATGGAGTCGGGCGGCAATGCGTGGCTCAAAGGCGAAGAGGCCCCGTGTCGTCCCGTCGTCGATGGCGCGCCGGTGTTTAAGGCGAATATCTGGAGTGCCCGTTCGCGTGAGGAGCTCGCGGAGCTACGCGAGCGCGTTGCCGTTGAGGTGCCGGAACTCTCGCTTGTGTTTCCCAACAACCGAGTGCGCCTGTTCGACATCCTTCCGGATGGTTGGGACAAGGGCTGCGCTGCGCTGGAGCTGGCGCGCGCCTTGGGCCTGACGCCCGACGAGGTGGCCGTATTTGGCGATTCCGATAACGATCTGCCCATGATCGATGCCGTTCCCAACTCCGTTGCAGTCGCCAATGCCAATGAGGCCGTCACGGCTGCCGCGCGCTGGCATATCGGCGCCGCGGCAGATGATGCGGTCGCCGGGGCTCTGCATCAGATTGCCGCCTGCGCCGCGACGGGGGAGATGCCGCCGTTTATGCGTCAGGAGGGTGCAGCCGACGCGAATTTCGCGAACAGCTAAGGAGACAGCCATGAAGCTCCAGCAGCTCAGATATGTCGTCAAAGTTGCCGAATGCGGCAGCATTACCGAGGCCTCGCGCCGTCTCTTTGTGTCGCAGCCTTCGATTACCGCGTCGATTCGCGATCTCGAAAACGAGATGGGTGTGCACATCTTTGAGCGCACCAACAAGGGTGTCATTGTGTCCGAGGAAGGCGAGACCTTCTTGGGCTATGCGCGCCAGGTACTCGACCAGGCCGACCTGCTCGAGGGCAAGTACAAGGGCGCATCCGAGCAGGTGCCGCACTTTAGTGTGAGCTGCCAGCATTATTCCTTTGCCGTCAACGCGTTTGTCGACGTGATCCGCGAGTTCGATGCCGCGCGCTACGACTTTACCCTGCGCGAGGAACAGACCCACGAGATTATCGAGGATGTCGCGCACATGAAAAGCGAGCTGGGCATCCTATATCTGTCCGAGCACAACCGCGAGGTCATCGAGCGCATGCTGGTGGCCAACGAGCTCGTGTTCGAAGGACTCTTCTGCGCCACGCCGCATGTCTTCGTCTGCGCCGACCATCCGCTGGCGGACCGCTCCAGCGTGACGCTCGAGGATCTGGAAGACTACCCGTTCCTGTCCTACGAGCAGGGCAGCTACAACTCGTTTTACTATTCCGAGGAGCTGACCTCGACGTTCGAGCGTCGCAAAAATATCCGCGTGCGCGACCGTGCGACGTTGTTCAATTTGGCCATGGGCCTCAACGGCTACACGGTATGCTCGGGCGTGATCAGCCACGAGCTCAACGGCCCCGGCATTATCTCGATTCCGCTCGACGTGGACGAGTACATGGAGATTGGCATCATCACGCGCAAGAACACGACGCTTACGCGCTACGGTCGGGCCTATATCGACGCGATTCGTCAGCATATCTAGGCTGCTGTGCTCCGCACGGTTCAAGTCTCTTTATGACAGTCCAGACTGATATAGGAAACATCTATA
>CANNPG010000098.1:0-5396 GCA_947507375.1 uncultured Collinsella sp.
AATATTCAGGACAATACAGAAGCATCTTCATCGCCAGAGGTTTTCTTATTCTGGGCCTCGAGCTGCTCGAAGGTAATGGTGCCGGTATAGCCCAAGATATGGCATGCCGTCTCGCCATATGGATACTGGCGCTCGGTACGCTCGGCAATCTTGACGCCCGGGAACTCGCCGGCATGCTCCTGAATATAGGCAACCGTGGAGCGACGGACGTCCGTCGCGATGGTATGTAGGCTCTGAGCGCCCTCTGTATTGTCCTGAATATTGCGAAGGACCGCCACGTAAGGCATTCCAAGCACGTTGGCAAGATGGCGAACCAGAACCTCATCCTCGGCAAGGTCGCGGTAGGCCACGACAGCCAGTGAGGGACGGTTCTGGACAAGCGCCACGCCATTGCGGTCGAGGATGCGACCGCGCACAGCGGGTGTTGTAACGGTGCGAGTCTGATTACTATTGGCCTGCTTCTCGTAATAGTCCGACGAGACCATCTGCATGCCCCACAGCTTGACGGCAAGCGCCGCAAACATCGCGCCCACACCCGTGGTGAGGATGGAAAAGCGGCCCTTGAAGGCGGTCGCCGCGGTATTGCCCTCGCCCTCGGTGGCGCGCGGGGCCGTTCCATGCTGCGTATCGTAGGTAAAACGGGAATCGCCGCGACGCATGATGACCAGCGCGACCACGATGGCCACAACCAGCACGATACCGGCGATAATAACCGTCAACTGGGAAGACATCTACGGGCCTCCCCTATTTGAGCTTGCGGGTCTTGGGCTTAAAGCGCATACCCGCCTGGCGTCCGCCACGTGCGGAGAATCCATAGCCGGACTGCGGCACGACGCCGGACATCAAAAACGGAATGGCAACCAGACCCGTCAGGATCGAGGACGGCAGCGCATGGCCGAAGATCGCCACGACAAAGCTCGTCTCCAAACCCATAAACAGCAAGATGATGCTGTAGATCACATTAATGACGAGCGCAAAGGCGCCCACAGTGACGCCGCGCGCACTCGGGGTACCGCCCGTCTGACCGACGGCGCTGTGCACCAGGGCAAAAGAACCCACGGTCAGCAGGAGCGACATAACGCCCACCGGCACGGCAGCGGACAGGTCATAAAACAAGCCGCTGCAAAAACCGCACACGACGGCACGGGTCGGGTCGCCCGAGAACACGCTTAGGCACACCAGGATAATCATGAAGTTGACGCGACCTCCCGCAATGGAGATCTGCGGTGCCAGGCCTGCCTGCAGCAGCACACACACAATGGCGGCGATTACAAACGTGCGGGAGCTCATCCCCTGCTCGTGTAGATCCATGGACATGCCCCCTATTCGCTCGAGCCAGAATCGGTCGTCTCGGACGTGTCGGAACTGTCATCCGAGCTCTCGTCCTTCGTCTTGGTCGCAGCATCGCGCGACGTTCCCTGCGGCGTGCTGTTGGCCGTGCTCACGTCCTCATCCGAGGCCGACTGTTCGTCGGTCAGCGAGGTGATGACCAGCACTTCCTCGTTGTTCTCGGCCGTGGTCTGAGCGCGCACCACAATGGTGTAGTACACGTCGTTTGCGGATTTCTCAACCGACGAGACGGTGCCGAGCGGAAGGCCCTTGGGGAACACGCCACCGATGCCAGAGGTCACGATGATATCGCCAACCTTAACGTCGGAGTCGACGCTCACGTACTCAAGACGCAGCGTGCCGTCAGCCTGACCCTGCAGCATGCCCTGGGCGCGCGTGTCCTGTACCATGGCGGACACACCCGAGTTCTCGTCG
Source organism: uncultured Collinsella sp. (assembly GCA_947507375.1). GTDB lineage: Bacteria > Actinomycetota > Coriobacteriia > Coriobacteriales > Coriobacteriaceae > Collinsella. Next base: position 1,765 of record CANNPG010000098.1, read on the forward strand.
CCAATAAGGCGCACGGTAGAGGTCTTGGCCGATACCTCGATAATCTGACCGATAACACCGGCAGAACTCGTCACGGGCATGTTGATGGTAAGGCCGTCGGCAGAGCCCTTGTCGATGGTTACGGTCGAGGTCCAGGCATCGCCCGAGGCACCAACGATACGAGCAGCGGTCGATTTGAGGTTGTAGGTCGACTGCAGGCCGACCAGCCCCTCCAGACGCTCGGCGGTCTTTTGAGCCTCGGAGAGCTCAGCAACCTTAGAGGTCAGCTCCTCGTTTTGCTTCTTAAGCTCGTCAAGCGTGTCCTGCGACGCCGTAAGGTTAGAGAACACGTTGCCGATCGCATTGAAGGGGGCCGCCACAGCCGAGCCCACAAAGCGCACCGGCGAGGTAATCGTCGTCACGCCCGAACGCACGGCATGAATCGGTCCTGCCTCGCCCTCGCGGATGTAAAACGTGAGCAGCAACACCGAAATCAGGCTGAAAACAATCAACGGGCGCATACCCGTTGATTGTCGCTTGGTATTCAGATTTGTGGAGAAACCCGAAGATCGTGCCAAATGGAATCCACCTTTTGGAAATTAAGCATTGGTCTGGACGAAGCCGCCATCAAACGCATTGGCCTCGAGCACGCGGGCACAGCCGTTAACGACGTTATCGAGCGCCGTGGGGCTGACGTTGACCGAAACACCGGTCTCATCGCGCAGGCGCACGTCGAGACCGCGCAGCAGCGCGCCGCCACCAGTCAGCAAAATGCCGTAGTACATAAGGTCCGAGGCAAGATCGGGAGGCGTAGCGTCGAGTGCGTCCTTGACGGCCTTGGCCATCTCGTCGAGCGGCTTGTTGAGCGCGCGACGAATCTCCTCGCTCTCGATGCGCACGGTCTTGGGCAGACCGGTGATCACGTCGCGGCCGTTGACCTCGACGTCGAGCTCGTCCTTGAGCGGCACGGCGGAGCCGACCTTGATCTTGATGTCCTCTGCCGTACGCTCGCCGATGGCCAGGTTGTAGGCATCACGAACGTGCGTGAGGATGGCCTGATCGAACTCGTCGCCGGCAATACGGATGGACTGCGAGACGACGATGCCACCCATAGCGATAACGGCAACCTCGGTGGTACCGCCACCGATGTCGATGACCATGGAGCCGGTGGGTTCCTCGACGGGCAGGTCGGCGCCGATAGCGGCAGCCATGGGCTCCTCGATCAGGTAGGCCTGGCGGGCGCCGGCCTGGATCGTGGCCTCAAAGACGGCACGCTTCTCGACCGACGTGACACCGGAGGGAACGCAGACGACAACGCGCGGACGCGGGGTCCACGGATAGCGCTTCTCAGACGCCTTGTCGATAAAGTAACGGAGCATGGCCTCGGTAACATCGAAGTCGGCGATGACGCCGTCCTTCAGGGGACGAACGGCCACGATGTTGCCGGGCGTACGGCCGAGCATGCGCTTTGCCTCGATACCGACCGCGAGGATGCGCTCGTCGTTCTTGTCGATGGCGACAACAGAGGGCTCGCGAATGACGATGCCCTTGCCACGCACGGAGACAAGCGTATTTGCGGTGCCGAGGTCGATGGCAAGATCGCCCGCGTAGCTACCGAAGAACATATCCATCAAAGAAAACAACGCAACTCCTGATGTGTTGGATGATTGCTGGAAAACTACTAGCTCATCATACTAGCGCAAGCCCGGCACCTCACTTGCGGTGAAGCGCCGGGCAAAGCTAAATCCCATAAGGTCACTACTGGTTGTCAGCAGCCGAGAAATCCATATCGAGCGAGGAAACGGCCCAGCCGATATGGTTATCGGAGCGCACGAATTTGACGGTGTACTCCTGCTCGCCGCCCTTGGACAGCGATGCCTTCACCTTGGCGGTCGTCTCGGTCATGGACTGATCCATGCCCTCGACGGACACGGTGGCACCCTGCGGAATCGAGGAGATGATCATCGACTTGGCGTCCTCGGACAGGCTCGAGGCCAGGCAAGACTCGGCCTTTGCGGTGTCACCGTCGCCGGCAGCCTGGAACAGATCGGTGATAACCGACTCCTGCGAGGGGAAGCCAAAGCCGCGCGTGTAGGCAAAGCCCAGACCGCCCGCAGCAATCAAGATGAGCAGAAGCAGCACGATGAAGACTTTGAGACCCGTGTGGCGATGGCGACGACGGACCTTGGCCTGCTTACGATCCTGACGGTCCTGCTGGACCATCTCGGACTCGGACAGCGTAAAGAAGCCGGTGTCCGAGGGATCGGGCATAAACTGACCGGTCGCGCCCGTAGGATCGAGCGGATCGACGGCAGGAGCGTCCATCGCGGGCGCCGGAGCCGTGGCCATAGCCGTCTGGGCAGACAGCGCGGCAAGCGAATCGTGCACGCGGGCAAGCTCATCGGCCTGCTCGGAGGTGAGCTGGTAGATGCCATCGGCAGTAGCGGCGTTAAAGGCGTCGAGTGCGTCGGAGGGGCGGCCGGCGGCAGAAAGTGCCTGACCCATGCCGGCGTTGAGCGCACGCGTGTCGTCGCGGGGGCCGGCAAAGTCGATAGCCGTGCGGTAGGTCTCCACGGCATCCGCCGGACGGCCGAGCTTAATGAAGCAACGACCAAGCTCGCCCAGTGCGGCGGCAGGAGCCGGATTGGCGCCGTCGATGGCAGCCTGACGGAAGGCGGTTCCCGCGTTGGCATAGTCGCCCGACTGGAACAGCGCATTGCCCAGGCCGAGATAGGCCTTGAACGGCGTGGCATAGGAAGCATCCTGCGTAGCGGCAGAGAACGCCTGAGCGGCCGTCGTGTAGTCGCCCACGGCCGCGAGTGCCTTGCCGCGGTTGGTGAGCAGCGCGCCGCGCTTGCCGTAGGTGCCGTCATTGAGGGCAGCGGCGTAGGCCTCGGCGGCCTCGGCATACATGCCCAGGTGCATCAAGGCGTTGCCACGAAGGTGATCGGCCTCGCCCATAATCTCATCGGGAGTTTTTGCCGCCCCAAGCATCTGGGCTGCAGCGGAAAAATCACCCGCGCGGTAAGCGGCGCGGCCCTGTTGGATCAGCTGGCTATTCAAGGAAGTCCCCTTTACTCGTGAACGATCTCGACATGGACGATCTCGTCGCCGGCACGCAGCTGCGAAATCACATCGAGACCCTCGACCGTGGTACCAAAGACGGTGTAACCGGAATCGAGGTTATGCTGGGCACCCAGGCAGAAGTAGAACTGCGAACCCGCGGAATCGGGGTCCATGGAGCGTGCCATGGCAAGGGCACCATCGACATGGCTGTTGCGCGGATTGGTGGCAAACTCGCCCTTGATGCAGTAGCCGGGACCACCGGTACCGGGCATGCCGTCAGGGCCCTCAAGACCGGCAGCGACGTCGGCGCCGGACATATCGCGGGTATTGGGGTCGCCGCCCTGAATGACAAAGCCGGGCACATAGCGATGGAACTTAAGGCCATCATAGAAACCCATCGTGGAAAGCTCGCAGAAGTTCGCGACATGAATGGGAGCGCCCTCACCGTCAAACTTGACCTTGATGGTACCCTTCGACGTCTCGATAACGGCGCACTCGTAGCCGGCAAGCTGATACTCGGGCGTGTAGAGCTCTTTCTTAAAACCAAACATGTGGTTCCTTCCTCGTGCGTTTAAAGCATATTTGTA
>CANNPG010000099.1:0-5387 GCA_947507375.1 uncultured Collinsella sp.
CCGCCGGACCGTTTTTGTTCTTAAGGCGCCTTGCACAGTTAAAAATCTATCCGCCACCGCCAAAAGCATGCCACCTATTCTAGTGAGATTTTTGACAACTGGCGGTTGCAGGCACATATGAGCTGCGGAAATGTGTCCAAACAAAGCAATGAGCCGCAGCTCGGTTGTCCCCGTTGCGGCGTTAACGGTAGTATGGTCATACTGTTTATTCCGCACCGCTAACGGAGGGAGTTCCGCGCCGTGAACCGCGATTTCGCCTCATCGCTCATCCAGCTCAACAACACGTTCTATCGCGAGCACTCCGCTTCCTTTTCCGATACGCGCCAGGCCCCGTGGCCCGGCTGGGTACGTACCATGGATATCGCGCTCGAACAGCTCGACGTCGCCACGATCGAGCATCCCGTCCGCGTCTTCGATCTTGCCTGTGGCAATATGCGATTCGAGAACTTTGCCGCCGGCGGCGCACTTGCCGCCAAGGGCGTCGATGGCGCAAACCCCTCGGCAGATGCCAGCCGCCCGTTTGAGTTCTATGGTGTCGACTCGTGCCAAGACCTGGCCATCGATGCACATGGCCACGCGCTGCGCATTCCCAACCTGCACTTCCAGGAACTCGACGTGCTCGACGCCCTTATGAAGCTCAACCCCGCCGAGACGCCCGACGTGCTTTTCGACGCCCCGCTCGCCGACATCTCGGTCTGCTTTGGCTTTATGCACCATGTGCCGTCGTGCGAGTACCGTGTACGCGTGCTCGACGCTCTGGTGCGCCAGACGCGCCCAGGCGGCATCATCGCCATCAGCTTTTGGGAGTTTATGAACGACGAGCGCATGGCGCGCAAGGCCGTTCGAGCCGAAGCCCGCGCCGAGCTCACCCCGCCGTTTGAGGGTTACGATTCCGCGCAGTTTGAAGCCGGCGACCACCTCATTGGCTGGCAAAACGACCGCCACGCCTACCGCTATTGCCATCACTTTGACGATCAGCAGATTACCGACCTTGTGCGCGGCGTCCGTACGTTCTACAAGAGCGGCGAGGTCCCCGTGCGTGAGCTTGAGCGCTTCCATGCCGACGGTCGTAGCGGCGAGCTCAACCGCTATGTGATTCTCAAGCGTCTGTAGGCACCGACGACTCGCCGCCGAGCCGCACCGCATCTTTCGGGCAAACTATGCCCACCTTTTTTCAACCCATTGACGGAACGCACAGTTATGCGTTCCATACTTATGACCAAGGAGCCTCATGGGAGCCGTCCACGTTCGCACGCCTAAGAACTTTGTGCTCGAGGAGCGCTTGGAGCGCTACGCCGATGCGATTGAGACGAACCCCGAGGCATATGCCGGGGATTGGCGCGAGGCCTGCGCGCCAGTTGGCAGCAAGCCCTTCGAACACCTTCACCTGGATCTTGGCTGTGGCAAGGGAACGTACCTGGTAGAGCGCGCCACCCGCGAGCCGAACACGCTCTTTGTCGGTATGGACCAGGAGCCCATCTGCATCGCCTATGCCGCACAGAAAATCTGCGAGCAGGAACTGACCAACGCACTCGTCCTGCCCCGAGGCGCCGCATCGCTGCCGCAGTTGTTTGCCGCAGGCGAGCTCGATGCCATCACCATCAACTTTCCCACGCCGCAGCCCAAGGCCAAGTACGCCAAAAAACGACTCGTCCATGTCGACCACCTAATGCTGTACCGTCCGCTCTTTGCAGCCGGCGCTACCGTCACGCTGCGCACTGACAGCAAGCCGTTGCGCGACTACGCCCTGGGGCAGTTTGCCGCGGCGGGCTACGACACACTTTGGGTAAGCGATGACGTGCGCCGCGACCATCCCGAGCATCCCGAGACCGAGTACGAGTGCCGCACGCGCGAGATGGGCGCCGCCGTCTATGGCATTTGCGCTACGCCCGGCGCGGAACCCATCGAAGAGCAGCTCGCGGCGGGCCGCGCGCAGGAGCAAAGCCTTGCCTGCTACCTGCCCGAAAACCTCGATGAGCTCACCTACGTGCCTCTCGGCATGGAAGAGGCCGTCGAGAACTTCAGAAACCGTGCCCGCAAGGGCAAGAAGCGCCTGCCGCAAGAGTCCTAGGGGCTTCTGATGGTCGCGGCGTCAGCAAATAAGCGCGAATAGGCGCCAGCAAACAACCCTCAAACCTAAGTGAGTAGACTTTTTTGCAATAGCCAAGCACAACCCGCATAACGAAAACTAAAACCGCAGATAGAACCCTTGTGCAAAATCCATGTGCTCGCGACATCGCAAAAAGTCTACTCACTTAGCTGGCAACTGCACCAAACGGCCGGGCAGAACGCCCATTTCCTGCATTTTCTTGCCTGCAAACGCATCGATGCGCCGCTACGCCATAATAGTTGGCGGACAATCGCGAGAGAAAGCAACCACATGGCACAGACCACGACAGATACCGCCGCCAGCACCGTCTCCGGCGCCGGCGCCGCCAGCTCATTCTCGGGCGGCACGGGAACCGAAGCCGAGTTTGGCTCGCTCGGCGCGCTCTCCCCCACCTGGTGGGAGCCCGAGGACGGCAGCGAGCCCGAACCGTGGCTCACGCCCGATCAAGCCTTCGAACGCTTCTTTGAATGGACGAGCGATCGCGGCATTGAACTGTGGGATCACCAAGAAGAGGCCCTCATGGACCTGGCTGCCGGCGATCACGTCATTTTAGGCACACCGACCGGATCGGGTAAATCGCTCGTCGCGCTGGGCATGCTCTTTATGGGCATGGCGCAGGGCAAGCGCTGCTACTACACGGCTCCCATCAAGGCTCTGGTCAGCGAGAAGTTTTTCGACCTTGTGCAGGTGCTCGGCCGCGATAACGTAGGCATGATTACCGGCGACACGCATATCAACACCAAGGCACCCATCATCTGCTGCACGGCAGAGATCCTTGCCAACGACGCACTGCGCGAGAGCGAAGATGCCGACGTGGGCTGCGTGGCCATGGACGAGTTCCACTACTTTGCCGACCCCGACCGCGGTTGGGCTTGGCAGGTGCCGCTGCTCACCCTGCCCCACACGCAATTCATGCTCATGAGCGCCACGCTCGGCGATGTCACTGCCATCGCCGCCTCACTCGAGGAACACACCGGTGCTACCTGCGACTTGGTCGTCGATGCCCCGCGCCCCGTGCCGCTGAGCTACGACTACGTGACGACCTCCCTCGAGGGCACGGTCGAGCTCGCCATGCGCCGCGGCGAGGCCCCGCTCTATATCGTGCACTTTAGCCAGGATGCCGCCCTTGCAACGGCACAGTCGCTCGCCAATTTTGGCATCGCCAGCAAGGAGCAGCGCGAGGCCATCAAAGAAGCGGCAAAGGGGACGAGCTTCTCCACGGCCTTTGGTAAGATTCTCAAACGCCTGCTTGGATGCGGCGTCGGCGTGCACCATGCCGGCATGTTGCCGCGCTATCGCCTGCTGGTGGAGCGCCTGGCGCAGCAGGGCCTGCTGCCCGTCATCTGCGGCACCGATACGCTCGGCGTCGGCATCAACGTACCCATCCACACCGTGGTACTCACCGCGCTCACCAAGTTCGACGGCTACAAGATGCGTCGCCTGCGCGCCCGCGAGTTCCATCAGATTGCCGGTCGCGCCGGCCGCTCGGGCTTCGATACCGAGGGCATGGTCATCGCCGAGGCCCCGGAGCACGAGATCGAGAACGCCAAACTCATGGCCAAGGCGGGCGACGACCCCAAGAAGCTCCGCAAGATTAAAAAGAAGAAGGCCCCCGAGGGCTTTGTCACCTGGAACAAGCAGACCTTTGAGCGCCTGATCGAGACGCAGCCCGAGACGCTCAAGCCGCGCCTTCGCATCACGCACTCCATGGTGATTAGCGTGGTCGAGCAGGGCGGCGATGCCCGAGTCCGCGTACACGACCTCATCGAGACGAGCTTGCAGACCCCCGAGGAAAAGGCCAAGCTCGAGGTTCGCGCCGACGAAATCTTCGCCACGCTCATCGATTCCGGCGTCGTCGTTCGCACCGAGGTGCCGCCCGCGCCAGACATCGACTATGCACTGACGGTCGATCTGCCCGAGGACTTTGCGCTCGACCAGCCGCTCTCGCCGTTTTTGCTTGCCGCGCTGGAGCTGCTCGACCCCGAGAGTGAGACCTATACCATGGATCTGATCTCAATGGTCGAGGCTACGCTCGAGGATCCCAAGCAGGTGCTGCGCGCGCAGGAGCGCGCCGCGCGCGACCGCGCTATGGCCGAGATGAAAGCCGACGGCGTCGAATATGAGGAACGCTTGGAGCGCATCCAGGATGTCACCTACGAAAAGCCGCTCGAGGATTTGCTCGATGCCGCCTTCGACAAGTACTGCCAGGAAGTACCTTGGGCCAACGACTACCAGCTCTCGCCCAAGAGCGTCCTGCGCGACATGTTGGAGAGCGCGAGCGACTTTAAGGGCTATATCCAAAAGCTCGGCATCGCCCGCTCCGAGGGCATTCTGCTGCGCTACCTAGCCGAGGCCTACCGCTCCCTCGATCGCACCGTGCCCATTGAGAAGCGCGATGAGCGCTTGCGCGACATCATTTCGTGGCTCGGCTTTGTGGTGCGCTCGGTCGACTCGAGCCTGGTGGACGAGTGGGAGAACGCCGGCAACCCGGCGGCCCTCGACGCCGCGCCGCCGCAGGGCATCGACGAGGTCGTTGCGGACCGTCGCGGCTGCACGCTGCTGGTGCGCAACGCACTCTTCCGCCGCGTGACCCTTGCCGCCCGCGAGCACGTTCGCGACCTGGGCGAACTCGACGAGGACTGGGGCATGAGCGAGGTCCGCTGGCAAAAGGCGCTCGATGCCTACCATGAGCAGCACGAGGAAATCCTCACCGACGGAGATGCCCGCAGCGCCGCGATGTTTACCATCGACGGGAGCGACGAGAAGACCGATCACGTGTGGCACGTGCACCAGATTTTTGCCGACGAGGATGGCGACCACGACTTTGGCATCATGGGCGATGTCGACCTGGATGCCACGCAAGACGGCGGCGAGGTCATCTTCAAAAACTACCGCGTCGGCTTTATCGAGGACCTGCTCGAGGACTAGCCGTACATACTGGAACGAAGCGGGGCCGTTGGCAATATCGCCAGCGGCCCCGCTTTTGCACTATACGCTATCCCCTACTCGGCATCCTCGACCTCATACGAATCCGCCTCGGCGGGCTCATCGTTTGCCCCTGTCGCAGCCCCGCGCGCCTCGTCAAACGCCGCCTTCATGGTCTTGTTGCCCCAGGTGAGCTTGCGAATGGTAAGATCGTCGGCCTTCTTGTTGGCTAGACGTAAATTGTTCTCGGAGGACAGCAATGCCTCCTTGGTTTTCTGCAGATGGCTAATCGTCTTGTCAATCTCCTCGATCGCCGTCTGGAACTTACGGCTCGCAAGCTCATAGTTGCGTC
>CANNPG010000100.1:0-5352 GCA_947507375.1 uncultured Collinsella sp.
TTATTTGGTTTTTTTCTTTTTAGGATAGTTGTTTATTTTTTATTTTTTTATATATGTAGATCGAGACGATAGCGGTGCGGGCTCGTTTAAGAGACGTAAAAAGAAAAGCTTCGAATGGTACCGACGCGTAATAGCAAGCAATGGCGAAGACCTTGCGTAATAACGTTAAGATGGACAAATGCGCCCGTTGGGGGAATAGTCGCGCCACTTTGCTTGACAACAGGCTAAACTAGCTAATAAACATTTACTCTTCTGTTTAGATTGAATTTGCGGTCGTTTAGTTGCCGAGCCACGGGGCGGTCAAGCCACGATGCTCGGCCGCCCCGTGGCTAGGGGGAACGATGGCTAAAGCAAGCGTCCGCGAGATCAGCCGCATTACCGGCTTTTCGCCCGCAACCGTGTCCAACGCGCTCAACCGCAAGCGCAGCGTGAGCGAGGAGACCGCCAAGGTCATCCTGGAGTGTGCGCAGTCGCTCGGCTACCAGCAGTCGACGCAGCTCGAGAGCATCCAGTTTGTGCTTGCGCGCAAGACGGCCGCCATCCTGGACGAGAGCACCTTCCATCCCGCGGTCATCGAGGGCGTGGAGCGCCAGGCGCGTCGCCACGGCATGAGCACGAGCTTTGTCACGCTCGACTTTAGCGATCTTGACGCTGTGCGCCCGCAGGTCGAGGGCCTGATCGCCGATCCGTCCGCCGCTATCGTGCTAATGGGTACCGAGCTGGGCGAGGAGGACTACGCCCTGTTCGCCAACGCCGCCGCCCACCTGATCGTGCTCGACGGCTGGAGCGATCGTCAATACTTTGATGCCGTGGTCATTGCCAACACCGATTCGGTACTGCGCGCCGTGGACTACCTTATCGAGAAAGGCCACAGGCAAATCGGCTATCTGGCGGGCGACCTTCGCATCCGCAACTTTAAGGACCGCGAGCGCGGCTATCGCCAAGCGCTTGAGGATGCGGGCCTCGAGGCCAATCCGGCATGGCGTGTCACGCTGGGCACCACGCTCGAGGGCGCTTATCGCGATATGGGCGCGTGGCTCGACAGCGTCTCGCACGACGACCTGCCGACGGCTTTCTTTGCCGAAAACGACGTGCTCGCCGTGGGTGCCATGCGCGCGCTCAACGAGCACGGTATTCGCGTGCCCGAGGATGTCTCGATCATCGGCTTTGACGACCTGTCGTTGGGCGCCTTTTCCAACCCGCCGCTCACCACGGTGCACGTTCCCAAGCACGAGGTGGGCGAGATCGCGGTGCGCCGCCTGGTGGGCAACATCCGCAATCCCAAGAGCTATACCTGCAAGACGGCCGTATCGACCTATTTTGTCGAGCGCCAAAGCGTGCGCGAGATCTAGTCGGAACGGCGCCAGACCCCAGAGCGGAAAAGTCCTTCTAGATTACCTAGAATGATTTTTCTGGGACGGGGATTTAAAACTCATTGATCCCCGTCCCGGGTAGCTCATTTGGGACGGGGCTTTTTTGACTGGTATGATTGGTGCGACCATTCGAACCAGCTAAAAGAGCCCCGTCCCAATTTAACTACCGAGAGGATCTGCCATGGAGCGCATCGCGAGTTTTTCCGTTGACCATCTGCTGCTTGAGCCCGGCGTGTATGTGAGCCGCATCGACCGCGATCCGGCGACCGGCGCCGCCGTCACCACCTTTGACCTGCGCCTGACCACGCCCAATAAGGAGCCGGTTATGAACACGGCCGAGTGCCACACCGTCGAGCACTTGGGCGCGACGTTCCTTCGCAATCATGCCGAGTGGTCGAGCCGCATTGTCTACTTTGGCCCCATGGGCTGCCGCACGGGCTTTTACCTCGTCGTGTTTGGCGAGGTGACGAGCGAGGAGATTCTGCCGCTCGTGCGTGAGCTGTTCGAGTTTGTCGCCGGCTTTGAGGGCGATGTCCCCGGCGCCGCTCCCGAGGAGTGCGGTAACTACCTGGACCAGAACCTTCCCATGGCTAACTGGCTCGCGCGCCGCTACCTCGACCGCGACCTGGCCGATATCGACGAGAAGCACCTGCACTATCAGCAGGCGTAAGGCTGCTTGCAGGAATAACGTTTGTGCCAGAAGCGCTCCCGCTCTTTGCGGAGCGCTTTTTTATGCCGAGTGCTCAAAACAGAACAAGATTGTTCTAGAATGTTCATACTGTCACACAAACGAACAGGAGCGAACATGCATATCTACTCTGTCTCTGATCCCGAGTTCAAGTCCTATGGCAACGTTTGGGATAACATTCCGTCCGAGCTTACGTCGCCCGTGCTCGAGGCGCTTGCCTCCACGCCCATCCCCGAGGGCAGCAAATACGTGGCGAGCGCGCCGGAGCTCGAGGGCGTCAAGGATGCCGACAAGCTTGGCTTTCTCATGTTTGGCGGCCGCCCCTTCCAGCTGGGCTGGTGCAACGGCCACAACACGCGTCTCAACTGCCTGGAGTACCACCGCGCGAGCGAGTTCAACCTGGGCGCCCGCGACTTTATCCTGCTTGTGGCGCATCGCTGGGAGATCGAGGACGGCAAGCTCGATACCGCGTGCGTCAAGGCGTTCCGCGTGCCGGCCGGCACGCTTGTTGAGGTTTTCAACACCACGCTTCACTACACGCCCTGCATGGTCGACGACGGCGGCTTCCAGGTGATGGTGGCGCTGCCGGCGGGCACCAACGGTCCGCGCCCCGAGGCCGCGGCCGACATGCCCACGGCTGGCGACAGCTACTGCTACTGGAAGGCTGACAAGTGGGTCCTCTGCCATGCTGACAGCCCCAAGGCTGCCGAAGGCGGTTATGTGGGCCTCATCGGCAAGAACCTCGACATCGCCGTGGACTAGCGCATCGCCCCAAACCACCACAAAGGTGCCTGTCCCCTTTGCGGTGGTTTGGGGCGGGCGGATATCGGGAAGTGCCAGACGGGGGAGGCTGCCGGGCGTCTTGCCGTCTGCGGATTTTGGGACATGTGGCCCGCTTTTTGAGCCTGCCTGTCGGTACACTAAAAGCACTATGGGTACCCGCGAGCGACATATCGGCCACGCGGCCGCCCGATCCGCACCCGTGGCGGATCCCAGGGGCGGCAGGCTCTTCGCCATGCCGCGATTCCTTGTTGGCATAACACATCAGGCGTACCGTCACCGCGTCTTTGCTATCGCCGGCGCCATCACCGCACTGTTCCTCATGCTTTTGGCAGTCTTGCCGGCGCTGTTCGCCTCCGACCCCAAACTTTCTAACGTCGTGCCCGCCTATAGCGAGGTGTCCGAAGAGGTTGTGGATGCGCTCGTCCATTCGAGCTCTCTGCCGCTGCTTGTCGCCGCAATTGCATTTTCGATTTGGGGCGTATCGGTCTATCTGCGCTGTTTGGACTATGTGTTGCGCCGTCGCCTTGTTGCCATTGCCACCATCTGCGCCCTGTGGATGATCGAAGTCATTCTCAAGTACAAGTCGTTCACGCCGTTCTATGCCACCGTGCTATGGTACCTGTACTACGTGCCCATGACGCTCATTCCGCTGCTCTACCAGTTGTGTGGTCTGCGCCTTGCGGGCCTGGAGCAACACCGCCTGGGTCGCCGCTACTGCGCTGCGCTGTGGATTGTGGCCATCCTGCTTATCGGATTTGTGCTCACCAACGATTTTCACCAGCAGGTCTTCCGCTTTGACCGTACAAGTGACACCTGGAGCAACGACTACACGTACGGCTGGGGTTATTTCGCCGTCCTCGTGTGGACGGCCTTTAACTTTGTGGCCTTTTTTATCCTGGTTGGCCGGTCCTCGTCCTTTCGCATCCAGCGTTTCTCGGGCACGGCGGCGCTCGTACTGCTGGGCGGCGCATTCTTTGCCATCTCATATGCTCTGCGCGTGCCCTGGGCATGGAGGCTCAACTTCTCGCTCGTCTATTGCGTCCTGTGCGTGGTGGCGATGGAAATCTGTCTCGATTGCGGTGTCATTCCGTCGTATCACGACATCGCCGGCATTTTCGACACCTTGCCGCTTGACCTCAAAGTTCTAACGCGCGACCTGCAGGAAGTCTATGCCACGCCAGTGTCAAAGCCAATGCCGGTAGGCGTGCGCGAGGAGTTGCGGACCCAGGAGCACGGGCGCGCCCATGCCTTTGCCGTGGCGTCCGATCCCGATGTAATGTATCGCGCCTTTCCGCTGCTGGGCGGATCGGCCCTGCTTGCCCAAGACGTGTCGGAGCTCAACGAGCTTAACCGTGAACTGGCACATCGTCGCATGGAGCTGCAGCGTCAAAACGAGCTGCTCGCCGCCGACTACGACCTTAAGACGCATTTGGCAGATCAAGAGGCCGAGACCCTGCTGGTCCAAGACGTGGACCAAGCGCTTGCCCGCGCGTTCGAAGGGATGTACGACCTGCTGAGCTCGCTGCCGCCGTTGACCGACGAAGCGTCTTCGCACGAGCGTTACCGCATGCTGCAGCGCGCCAAGATGCTCGTCGCCTATTGCAAGCGCAAGGGGTCGCTCACGTTGGCACAGCACGGGGAGAGCGGTTTTGATCGCGACCGCATTCAGCTCATTGCCAACGAGCTCGCAAGTGACCTGCGCACCATCGATATCGATTGCGCCTCGATTATCGCCATACGGCGCCCGTTGCACGCCAGTACGGTAAGCGCCCTGTACGACTGCGTGTATGACTTTGCGTTTTTTGCCTACACCACCGACCATCCGGCGCTTATGTATCACTTGGGCGACCATGACCGATGCAGTGTCGAGCTGCGTGCCACGCTTTTTTCCAACGATGATGAAGATCTTTCGCAGACGCCCGCTGCGCAAGAACTCGAAAGTGCTCTGCAAGGGCGCAACGTGGCATACCGCTTTGAGGGCGAGCCCGGCCAGCTGCGCATGATCGTCTTGATGCCGAGGGCGGGTGAGTGACGATGCAGATTTCGCTCATTCTTCCCCAAATTGTTGCGCTCGATGTTGTCTTTGCCCTGGCTGCGTGTCTGCAGACGATCCACGTCCCGCTCATCGCATCGCGCCGCTCGTCCTATAACCGTAAGGTGATTTGCGCCTACGAGGCGAGCCTTGTGCTTCACCTGATGATTTCGGCGCTCATCTTATTCGCGTCGTCTGGCTCGTATCTGGTGGCGCCGCTTGACGTTTGCGTCAGGGCAATGGGCGGAGCGTTGTGGCTCAATGCCGCGATCTTTGCCTGTGGCGTGGTGCTTATGGTGCACTATCGTCGCCCCGTCATGCTGGTCGAGCTGCTGCTTGTTGTCGCCGTTACACCGCCGGTGGTTTTTACCATGGGCTCGGCGTGGACCGTTGTCCTTATCGCAGAGGGAGCGTTCTTCCTGTTCCGCTCCATCGCGGCGCTCTTGATGGACGTTCGTAACCGCCAAGAGGATATC
>CANNPG010000101.1:0-5346 GCA_947507375.1 uncultured Collinsella sp.
ACGAAAGGAGCCACCAACATGAAGAACACGATGAAGTCTCTCAACAACTGGTGGTGGCGTGATGCGAATACGATCGGTCGACAGTGAGTCCCTCACGCCTGTTTTTGCGCTCTAGGTGATTGGAAGGCCTCCGGTTTCGACCGGGGGCCTTTTTCTATCTCGAGCCCGATCGCATTCGCATCATGCGCCTCCGCTTTTCTCTTGCACTCCCCTTCCGAAAGGATTTTCACCATGTCTCAGAACACCGCCGCCACCCAGCCCCGCACCGTCCAGACCGCCGACCGCGGCAAACTCGATGTCCGCGCCCTCGTCCTGCTTGCCATCCTGCTCGCCGCCGGCTTCATCCTCAACTTCACCGTCGGCAAGGCCATCTCGGGCATCTCGGGCGGCATGATCAGCCCCGAGTTCATCATCTCGGCCTTCTGCCTCACCATCCTGGTCGTTCGCCCCAACATCGGCCAGGCGCTCGTTATTGGCCTCATCTCGGCTGCCGTGATCCAGATCACCACCACTTCGCCGTTCGTCGATTTTGCCGCCGAGGGCATCGCCGCCATGCTCATGGCCGGCATCGTCAACGCCGCTGGCAAGAACGGTCAGGTCAAGCCCGCCATCGCCATTGTCGCAACCTTCCTGACCACCTTTGTCTCCGGCGTCATCTTCATGATCATCAAGATGGCCATGCTCGGCGTGGTCGGCGAGCTCGCCGCCGCCATGCTGCCCGTCGTCGCCATGACCGCCGTCTTTAACGCCATTCTGGTCGGCGCCCTCTATCTGCCCATCCAGAAGGCCCTGAAGCTCAACTAACCCACAGTGCCCCATCGGTAAAGACTGTCCCAAACGGCTAGCTTTTGGGGACGTTCTTAAACGACTAGTCATGTAAGAACGTCCCCGATGACTATGAAAGGTATCCATGGAAACGATCATCAACGTCGACGATGTCTCGTTCTCCTATGGCACGCAGACCGAGCAGGCGCTTAAGCATATCTCGCTCGGCGTGAACAGGGGAGATTTTATCGGCATTATCGGGCCTTCGGGCGCCGGCAAGTCCACACTTGCCGCCTGCCTGTCGGGAGCCGTACCCCACCATTACACTGGCACGTTCTTTGGCTCCGTCACTGTCGACGGCAACGACACCTGTGAAGTTTCGCTCACCGATGTATCGCAGATCGTCGGCAGCGTGTTGCAGGACATCGACACGCAAATGGTCGCCTCGGTCGTCGAGGACGAGATGCTTTTTGGCCTGGAGAACTTTGGCGTTCCGCACGACCAGATCGAGCAACGTGTGAGCGAGACGCTCGAGACCGTCGGTATCAGCGACCTGCGCGACCGCAAGATCGCCACGCTTTCGGGCGGCCAAAAGCAAAAGGTTGCCATCGCCGCCATCCTCGCTATGCGTCCGCGTGTGCTCGTGCTCGACGAACCCACCGCGGCGCTCGACCCCGCCAGCTCCACGCTGGTCTTCGAGACCCTACGCGAGGCCAACCGCGCACTCGGCATCACCATCGTCGTCGTTGAGCAAAAAGTCGCCCTGCTTTCGGAGTACTGTAACCGCGTGCTGGTGCTCAATCATGGCGAAATCGCGCTACAGGGCGAGCCGCATGAGGTCTTCGCGCACACCGATGAGCTCCGCGCCATCGGCGTCGATTGCCCGCGTGTCACGCGCATTTTCAACAGCCTCGAGGCCGATGGCCTGGCCAGCGGCACTCCCTGTTTGGATGTTGATGAGGCTGAGCGCCTGATTACGGGCATCGTCGACCCCGCACACGCAAGCAGCGACACTCAGGCACCCGCCGGCTCACCGCACGCACCGTCGTTGCGCCCGCGCGCCAAGGACGCCGAGCCCGTGCTCACCTTCGATCACGTTGAGTTTGCCTATCTCAATGGCGGCGCCGCCGTCCACGACCTCAACCTGACCCTCTATCCCGGCGAGCTCGTGGGCATCGTCGGTCAAAACGGCGCCGGCAAGACCACGCTCACCAAGCTGCTCACAGGCCTGCTTAAGCCCGCCTCGGGCAGCGTGCGCGTCACGGGACTGGATACCGCAGCCGTTCCCACGAGCCGCATCGCCCGCGAAGTCGCAACCCTCTTCCAAAACCCCGACCGCCAGATCTGCAAGGACACCGTGCTCGACGAGGTCGCCTTTGGCCTGGAGCTTGCCGGCATCGACCGCGCCGAGGCGCTGCGTCGCGCCCAGCTCGTCATCGACCGCTTTGGCTTGCCGGCCGACGAGGCGCCCTTCTCGCTCTCGCGCGGTCAGCGCCAGATGGTGGCACTCGCCTCCGTCGTGGTCGTAGAGCCCAAAATCGTGGTGCTCGACGAGCCCACGAGCGGCCTTGACTACCGCGAGTGCATGACCGTGATGGAAACGGTGCGCACCATGGCCGAGCGCGGCTGCGCTGTAATCATGGTCTGCCACGACATGGAAGTCGTCTCCGACTTTGCCGAGCGCATTGTGGTAATGGCCGACGGCCGCATCCTCGAGCGCGGCCGCACGCACGAGCTGTTCTCGGACATCGAGCTCATGCAGCGCGCCTACGTTGAGCCGCCCCAGGTCATAGAGCTTTCTCGTCGTCTGGCATCCTCCGTCTCTCCCGCCTTTGCACAGGTGAGCGAGGTCACTGATATCGTTCGCATTACCGAGGGGATGGTCCACCGTGGTTAACGTCATCGACTATATGCCGGGCGATACACTGCTGCACCGCTTGAACCCGGTCGTCAAACTGGGCCTTGCCGCCGCCATCATCATCGGCATCTTCCTGTCCGACACCTACGTGGCGCTGTTGGGCTTTTTGGCGCTCACCCTTGCACTGGGCGCCTACGCCGGCGTCGCCGACCGTCTGCTCGCACTGCTCAAGCTGCTGATTCCGCTCGCGCTCATCATGCTGGTGCTTCAGCTGGCCTTTATGCGCGACGGCAACATGGTGTGGGGCTTTATCACCGACACGGGCCTCATTACCGGATCGAAGGCCTGCCTACGCCTGTTGGGCGTGGCGCTGCCACTCATCCTCATGCTTATGGTGACCAAGCTCAACGACCTCGCCAACGCCTGCGTCGAGGTGCTGCACGTGCCATATCGCTATGCCTTCACCTTTACCACGGCACTGCGCTTTGTGCCGGTATTTGGCCAGGAAATGAACGCCATCATGGAGGCACAGACTGCACGCGGCGTCGAATACGACACTAAGAATCCCGTCAAGAAACTCAAGCTTATGCTGCCGCTGTGCGTGCCACTACTTATCTCGAGCGTGGGCAAGACCGATGCCACCGCGCTTGCCGCCGAGCAGCGCGGCTTCTACCTGCGCACGCGCGCGAGCTCGTATAAGCGCTACCCCATCAAAGGCCTGGATATCGCCGTACTTATCACCAGCATCGCCCTTATCGCCATCGGCTTCCTGTTCTAGTTCACCACCGACAGCAACCGCCCAACGCAAAAGGCCTCGGCTCGCACCAAACGAGCCGAGGCCTTTACTGTTTCACCAGATAAAACCTACCAAAATTAACCTGTCCCTTTTTGACAGGTCGGAAGCTAGAGGCGGTAGGGGGCGCCGCTGCGGATGATGGATTCGCGCACCAGGACATCCATGGCGTCGAGGGTGATCTCGGGCATCTCTCGGTACTTTTGCAGCACCGAGAGCTCGGTGCAGGCCAGAATGACGCGGTCGCAGCCGCTACGGGCGAACTCCCACATCACGCGGTCGAACTTATCCATATCGGGCTCACGTCCGGCCTTCACATCATCGTAGATAAGGGACATCACATCGTTCTGACGTTTCTCGCTGGGATAGACGACCTCAACACCCGCAGCCTTACATTCGCGGCCGTAGACACCCGCGCCCACGGTTCCGTCGGTGCCCATGATGCCAATCTTGTGCACCGGCTCGGCCGGCATACTCAGGTTGGGGTCGAACTCGCACTCCCCCATCACCGCACCGGCCAGAGCATAGCGCACCGACTCACGCGGCATGTGGATAATCGGCACCTTCGTAAACGACTGGATCTGGTCATAGAAGTAGTGTGACGTGTTGCAGGGAATGGCAATGTGTGCACAGCCCAGCGACTCGAGTGCCTGGGCACACTCTTTCATGGTCGCCAGCAGCTTGGCATGCTCGCCGGTCTTAATGGCCAACGTGCGGTCGGGCATGGTCGACTTGGAGAGCACCACCATGTCGATATGTTCCTGATCGCAGGCAGCAGCCGTATGACGCACCACCTGGTCGTAGTAATACGACGTGGCCTCGGCGCCCATGCCGCCGATAACTCCCAGCTTTTCCATCGCCGCCTCCTTGGTGACGCTTGCGCAATTGCGCGTATCATACCCGCGCCCGCCCGATGCAAACCGGACGGGCGCCGCGCTCATCTACTTGTAATACGTCTTGAACAGCTTAAAGTGGCGCAGCTTGGTGTGCCACATGCGCAGCCAGCGGTTAAAGACAAAGTCGCCCTTCATAAACGAAGGGTCGGCGCCCTTGCCTTCCTTGTCCAGGCGATGCACCTTAGCGCGCAGCTCGGGATCCTTGACGTACTTGTCGACGACGCCCATGGGGACGACCATCCACAGGGCCTCGTCCTGAGCCGTCACAAACTCCGGCTCAAACGGACGGTTGAACACATACTCGTCCACCACATACTTGGCAACGTTAAAGCCGCTGTTGGTAACGTAGTAGTTGCTGCGGCCCTGGCGCGTGTTGAAATCGAAGAACTTAAACGAGCCGTCGCGCTCGTCGTACTTAACGTCAAAGTTGGAATAGCCCACAAAGTGAAGGTCCTCGAGCAACTTGCGCACGCCGCCCATGAGCTCGTCGTTAGGCTCGGTAATGATACAGGCATGGTTGCCGACACCGTGGGGCTGATGCTCCTCGAGCAGCACATGGCCCAGGCACATCATGCGGACCTTACCGTTGCGGTCGGAATAGCTGGTGAGCACGCGCATGTACTCGTCGTTGCCGGGCACGCGATCCTGCAAGATCAGATCGTCGGTGTAGCCGCTGGCATACGAATCGCGAATGACCTGTTCCAGCTCGGCGCGGTCGGCAATCTCATAGGCCTTCTTCTGGCCCTCGAACTCATGCTGCCACCACATGATGCCGTCAGAAGGCTTCAGAATCATCGGGTAAGGAAAATCGATCTGGTCGAGCACTTCGGCAGGCGCCTCACCCTGAGCATTGAGCATCGCCTTGGTAAAGGTAAACGTGTGTGGATAGGGCACGCCATGCTTCTCGCACAGCTCGTAGAAGATCTCCTTCTTCTGGCACTGCTCGAGCATGCTGTAGGGCGCGTAGGGAGCGACGATGTTATCCGCCAGCTCATGAGCATCCTTGGCTTGAGCCACGAGAGCGACATCGTTGT
>CANNPG010000102.1:0-5307 GCA_947507375.1 uncultured Collinsella sp.
CCAGAACGGCGCGCTCACGTTCATCTGGACAAACTCGTCCACCAAGATCATGTGACCGGTCGACGAAACAGGCAGCCATTCGGTGATGCCCTCGATCAGGCCCATGAAGGCAGATTTTAGAAGCTCGATGATATCCAAAGGGACCCCCTCGTTAGACACCCGCCGATAGTTGTTCTGCGGACGGTTGCGGGCGATGTCCCATTATCAACCGTTGGAGGCGCACCCGCGCCTACCCTTACCAAAAAACTCGCCCGTTCACAGAATTGCGAGCGGTCAAACCCAAATCCTTGGGTATAACTGCAACAAGATAAAGTGTCCGGCGGCCACGCATCCGCGTCCGCCCGATGCACGAGCCCCACGCCCGTGCGATAGACCAAGGAGGAAACCATGAACGAGGGCTACACCAAGGTATTTGTTTCACTCGACGGTACTGAGCAGCAGGATTTTGTGCTCGCACGCGCCATCAAGGTCGCCGCGAACAACGGCGCCAAGCTGATTATCGGCCACGTTATCGATTCCACGGCACTCGAGAGCGCCGGTTCCTATCCGGTCGATCTGGTCAACGGCCTAGAGGAGGCATTTAAGAACTCCATCGCCAAGCAGCTCGAAGAGGCCAAGGCCAATCCCGACATTCCCGAGGTCGAGGTCATGATTCGCGCCGGCCGCATTCGCGAGACGCTCAAAGACGAGATGCTCGACGTGGTCAAGCCCGACCTGGTGCTCTGCGGCGCTCGTGGCCTGTCCTCGATCAAGTATGCACTCCTGGGTTCAATTTCGACGTTCCTGCTGCGCAACACCGACTGCGACATCTTGGTCGTGAAATAGGTTCCTTCCCGCCGGCGCAAGGCCTGCGGGGTTATCACGCCGACGTCCTCGCCGCTTCGCGGCTGCGGGATGTCGGCTTAGATAACCCCTCCCGGCCTTGCGCCTTCGTCACCGTACTTCAGCGAGTTGGCTGATAGAAAAATGGCGTGCCGCCCCGTTTGGGGCGGCACGTTTTTGTTATAGGAGATTCATTTGAGCCTCATGGCTATGTTCACGTTCGGGAACATAGCACCAATTGCTTTAGCTAAGTTCACGTTCGGGAACATAGCCGTCCGCACCGTAAGACGGGCTAACTACTCGAAGTATTGGAACTTGTTGGTCGAAAAAGCGAATGTAACGACGAAGCCTTCGCCGGGCTCGGACGCTGCGGTGACGTCGATGCCCATCTTGGAGCACAGACGCGCCACCAGGTAGAGGCCGATGCCCGTTGCGCGCTTGGTGGTGCGACCGTTGTCGCCGGTAAAGCCCTTCTCGAACACGCGGGGCAGGTCGGCCGCGCTCACACCACAGCCGTTGTCCGCGACGGTAAGCTCGATGCGCTCACTCGCCAGGCCCTCGTCCAGCAACGCACCCGAAAACGTGATCTTCGCACCATCCTCACGCGCATATTTAATGCTGTTCTGAATGAGCTGGCCCAGAATAAACTCGAGCCACTTCTCGTCGGTAAACACCTCAAAGTCGAGGTTCTCGCACACCGGCGCCACGTGTGCCGCGATGAGCTCACGCGCATTGGCCTTGATCGCGCCCGTCACCAGGGTCTTAAGATCCCAGCGGCGAATCAGG
Source organism: uncultured Collinsella sp. (assembly GCA_947507375.1). Lineage (GTDB taxonomy): Bacteria > Actinomycetota > Coriobacteriia > Coriobacteriales > Coriobacteriaceae > Collinsella. The sequence goes on from CANNPG010000102.1 coordinate 1,609, forward strand.
TAGTCGCGCTCCACGACTTCCGAGCGCGCGTAGTACAGCGCCTGGTCGATATAGCGCTCCACGCGAGCCAACTCACGGCCCAGGTCATCCACACGCGACAGGTCGTCTTCGCTGCCGTCCAGGTTTTCCAAAATCAGGTGAGCCGCCGCCAGGGGCAGTTTGGCCTCGTGGACCCAACTCTCGATATAGTCGCGATAGTCATCGGTCTGACGCCGGCCTTCGGCAACCTCGTCGCAGGCAGCTTTGCCCACCCGGCGCAAGACCTCGTACTCGAGCTCGCCCTCGGCATAGGTCGGACATTGCACCATCTCCTGCACCCATGCGGGACTCTCGAGCTCCTCTGCCGCACGCTCCAGCTGGCGCAGAAAACGACGACGGCGCGCGTATTCGATCACGATGCCAAGCATGCCAAAGATAAAGGACACGCCGACCGCCACGACCACGATAGAGACGGGTGCACCGGCGACCGTCAGCACAAAGCAGCTCAGCAGCACGCCGCACGTCCACACGGCGACGGGAAGCAGCGCGTCTTTAAAGAACTTGCCAAACGACATAGCCGGCCCCTAGACCGAATAGCCTTGGCCGCGGTGCGTTGTCAAATACCCCTTGATGCCGATTTTTTCGAGCGTGGTGCGCAGGCGGTTGATGTTGACGGTGAGCGTATTGTCGTCCACGAAGGCGTCGGAGTCCCACAGGTCCTGCATGATGGCCGAGCGCGAAACAATCTTGCCCGCGCGGCTCAGAAGCAGTGAGAGGATACGCAGCTCGTTTTTGGTGAGCTCGGTGCTGTCGCCGGATGCCGTATTGGTGATTATGGAGCGGGCGAGGTCGAGCTCCAGCCCCTTGTGGACAAGTGTGCTGCGCTCGCCTGCCGCCGTGGTGCGACGCAGCAGTGCGTTGATGCGCGCCACGAGCACGCGCGCGCTGTAGGGCTTGGGAACAAAGTCGTCCGCGCCGAGCGTCATGGCCATGACCTCGTCGATCTCGGTCGTGCGCGACGTGAGAACGATGATGGGAACCTCGGATTCGCGACGGACCTCATGGCAGATGTGCTGGCCGTCTTTGACAGGGAGCGTGAGGTCGAGCAGCACCAGGTCGGGCGCGGCGGCGAGAATATCGCGCGAGACATGCTCAAACGATTCGCAGGCCTCGACTTCAAACCCGGCGCGGGCAAGGATGTCGATAAGCTCACGACGAATGGGCTCGTCGTCCTCAACGACATAGATCAGCGCCATGTGTCCTCCCATTTCGCGTAACTTGCACCTTCCACACCATTATGCCCACGGCGTCGCAGCGATGCGACCCCGTGGGCATCTAATGTGACAATAGTGTTCGGTAGCCTTGAGAGAAAATAGGGGCCGACCGGTCCTAAACCGATCGGCCCCATCACTTCGACCTCGAGCCTCTACTCGAGCGTACGCATGTATGCAGAGATGGCATCCAGGCCCTTCTGCAGGTCGTCGGTGTTATCGGAGTATGCATAGCCGATGCGCATGCTCTTGGGCTCCTCGAAGCAATCGCCCGGGGTGACGAGCGCGCCGGACTTCTTAATCATGTCGATGCAGAACGTCCTGGAGTCGATGTCGTAGTCGTAATACACGAGCGCGGTGGTACCCGCCTCGGGCTTAACGAACGACAGGTGCGGCTCGCTCTCGACCCACTTCTCCAGAACAGCAAGGTTCTGACGGACGATGCGACGGCTGCGCTCAAGGATCACGGAAGCGTTGCCCAGAATCAACTCCGCCACCGTCTCGCTGAATATGCCGGCGGAAATCAGGTTGTAGTCACGATGCGAGAGCAGCGCGCGACGGAGCTCCGGGCTCTTGGTGACCGCCCAGCCCAGACGCAGGCCGGCGAACGACCAGACCTTGGACATGGATGCGGTGACGATGGCCTTGTCGTACAGGTCGATCACGGACTCGGAGTACTCATCCGTCTGAGTAAGCAGACGGTAGACCTCGTCGCAGAGTACCCACGCGTCGTGTTTGCGTGCGACCTCAACAATCGCCTTGAGCGTATCGGTGTCGAGCAGGGCGCCCGTGGGGTTGTCCGGGTTATTGATGCAGATGAGCTTGGTATCGTCGGTCACCAGAGCATCGAGCGCATCGACGTCGACGTGGTAGCCGTTCTTGCGGTCGAGCTGAAGGATATCGACCTTCGCGCCGCACATCTCGGGAATCGAGTAAAGCTGCTGGTAGGTGGGCTTGACGGAGACTACGTGATCGCCCGGTTCGACGAGCGTGGAAATAACCAGGGAGTTGGCACCGGTCGCGCCGTGCGTGGGCACGATATGCCCGGGCTCGACCGTCTTATAGAGACGCGCGACCCCCTCGAGGAAGCCGGGCTGCCCCTCGATGTCTCCGTAGGTGAATCGGCGCGAGCACAGGCTATCGAGCCACGCCTTCTTGCCGGTGTTCGTAAGCTCGAACAGCTGGTCGAGCGTGAGGGAGTAGACGCACGTCTCCGCAACGTTGTGGGTGCACTTGGTCTCCCACTCGTTCATCCACTGCTCGACGGCGAAATCCTTGATCTGCATTGTCGCTTCCTTTCCTTGACTTTCTTACAGTTCCACCACGGTGCCCAGCCCTGCCTCGACGGCGCGGTCGTAGGCGATTTTCGATGCCGAAAGGTCCTGAACGGCGATGCCCGACGTATCGAACACCGTCACCTGCTCGTCATCCGAGCGACCCGTAGCCGTGCCGGCGATGACTTCGCCGAGCTCCGCTTTGATGTCCTCGGGCGTGATGGCGCCCTCGACAACCGGAATCTCCAGCTCACCGGACGTGACCGATTGCTCGCGGTCGTCGACGTAAACAGCGGCACGGGCGACAAGCGCCGAGGCGAGCTCCTGCTTGCCGGGCATGTCGGCACCGACACAGGAGATATGCGTACCGGGGCGCACCCATGCATCGGGGATGATGGGCTTGGTCGCCGGCGTGATCGTCACGATGATGTCGGCCTCTGCCGCAGCGCTTTGGCCGTCAGCCGTCGCCTCGATGGAATAGGTGGATGCCTCGCGAGCATGCTCGCAGGCGCCCAAGATATGGGCGACCTCGTCTCGCATGCGCTCGACGCGGGCCTCGGGCGCGGCATCGGAAACCGGCTCCCACACCTTGACCTCGCTCACTTTGGGACAGGCGGCGAGCACGCCCGCCACCATATAGGTGCTCATATGGCCGGCACCCGCAACAAGCAGTTTGGATGCATCCGCCCGAGCCAGCCACTTGGCACCGAGCGCAGCGGCGGCACCGGTGCGAAGTCCAGTGATGGCGGAGGCATTGAGCAGCGCCAACGGCTCTCCCGTCGCGTTGTCGCACAGCAGCGTGGTGCCAAAGATCTCGGGCAGCCCCTTTTTGGGATTCTGAGAGAACCAAGCAGTGAGCTTGAGGCCGAAGAGGCCGCTTCCCGCCAACTCGCCCGAGCGGATATCCATATCGGCCACGCCGGGTTCGAACTGCTCATATACCATCGGCCACGCAACACCCTTGCCCGTTGCCTTCTGGCGATATGCCTCCTCCACGGCAGCGATTGCATCCTCGATCGTCAGCACCTTGGAAACTTCCTCGGCCGAAAGCACCACCATCTGCCCCATCATCGCTCCTCTCAGCGAAAGCTTTACGTTGCTTCACTGTACGGTTTAGTAACGATGCCGCCAAGGATCATTTCTTGTTGGAATCTACAACGATTCTCGATCTGATT
>CANNPG010000103.1:0-5273 GCA_947507375.1 uncultured Collinsella sp.
TCTTCTTGATGTAGGAGAGAAGACGACGACGACGGCCGACGAGCATGAGCAGGCCACGACGGGTGTGGAAGTCCTTCTGGTGGGACTTCATGTGCTCGGTCAGCTCCTTGATGCGCTCGGACAGGATGGCGACCTGAACCTTGGGGTTGCCGGTGTCGACCGGGGTGTTACCGAACTGGGCAGTCAGCTCAGCCTTGCGCTCTTTGGAAACAGTCATTGTTTCACCTTTCGTTTAACGTCGCCCACGGGCAACTCGATTCGCCTCGGACTGGGAAGCCGCCGGTGGAGCGTGCAACCAAGATCGAGGTACTAACAGGCCGATATGTTACCACAAACAGCCCGCCCCTGCGCATCATCACCGACCCAACATGAATTCCATCGCACGGAGGCGCTGATCGGTGTGCGTGGCGGCCCAAACATGCGAAAGCCCGAGCAAGAATGCCGCCGTATGCGGGTCGATTCGCTCGGCCATGAGCGCATCGAAGGTCATGGACATGAGGGCGCGCAGCCATGCGACCTCACCGGTCGACACCAACTCGGCACCCGGAACGCTCGACGCGCACGAGCCGCACATGAGCCCGCCGGCCTGGGGCGAAAAATACGACAGCATGGGGTCTCCGCACAGCACGCAGGCCGAAAAATCGGGTCGGTAGCCAACGTGCGACAGCAGCTTAAAGACATATGCAGCCACAAGCAGATCCATATGCGCTGTGTCGAGCCCGCTGCCCACCAGGGCAAGCGCTCGCTGCGTTATGGCAAAGGTAAACGGGTCCTCGGCGTCCTCGAACGAGCACACGCGCGCGACCTCGGCGATCGCGCTTGCGGCGCAGGTCGTCTCGTAATCGGGCGCAGCGCCGAGCGGCGCCTCCATAAGCTCGGCCTGGGAAACCACGTCGAGTGACCGTCCATGCGCGAGCAGCATATCGACCGTACAGAACAGCTCACAGCGTGCAGCCAGGCGCCCACCGGGTTTACGGGCACCCTTTGCCACGGCACGAACCTGACGACCCCGCTCGTCAAGCATCGTCAGGATCAGGTCCGTCTCTTTGAGCTTAGTCTTATCGAGGACGAGCACCTTGGTGCGATATGTCCGGGAGCCTGCCATGCGCGCCGCGCGCCCTTAGTCCTCGGCGTTGTAGCCAAAGCGGCGAATCTGGGCCTCGTCGTCACGCCAGCCGGCCTTGACCTTCACGTCCAGCTCCAAAAAGACCTGCGTGCCAAAAATGCGTTCAAGATCGCGTCGGGCGTCGATACCGATATGCTTGATCATCTCGCCGCCCTTGCCGATGATGATGCCCTTTTGGCCCTCGCGCTCGACGTAAATGGTGGCGTGCACGCGCAGCACCTTCTTGGTCTGCTCGAGCGCATCGCAGATCACGCCAACGGAGTGCGGAATCTCATCACGGGTGCGGCGCAAGACCTTCTCGCGCACAAACTCGGCAACGAGCGTCTCATCGGAAGCGTCAGTACCCATGTCCTCGGGGAACCAACGCGGACCCTCAGGCAAAAAGTGCGCAACGGTCTCTATAAAGGCATCGACGTTGAAGTTCTTAACCGACGACGTCACAATCTCGTCGTCATATTCCATAAGCTCGTGGGCGGCCTTGAGCTGTTCCATAACCTGGGCGGGATCGGCCTCATCGGCCTTGGTGAGCACCAGGACCTTCTTGCAACGAGCGCATCTGACACGCTCGGCAACCCAGGCGTCTCCCCTGCCGATGGGCTTGGTGGCATCAATCAAAAACGCGACGACGTCGACATCGTTCAACTCGAACAGTGCGCTCTTGTTGAGCTCGGACCCCAGGCCGTCCTTGGGCTTATGAATACCCGGGGTATCGACAAAGACCAGCTGGTAGCCGGGACGGTTGACGACGGCGCGCATGCGACGGCGGGTCGTCTGTGCCACCGGCGAGGTGATGGCGACCTTTTTGCCATAGCAGGCGTTGAGCAGCGTGGACTTGCCGGCGTTGGGGCGTCCGACCAGGGCTACGAAGCCGCTGCGAAAACCGGGTTCAACGTCGCCAAAGCCCGCGAGGCTATCGTCCTCGTCGCACAGGGCGTCGAGCTCCTCGTCGCTCATGCCCTCAAACGGATCGAATTCCTCGACTTCCTCGAGCCCCTCGGTACCCACCGCGTCCAAAGTCTCGTCGTCCAGGATCTCATCGGTAGGCTGCATATTGTCGGACATGGGAATCCCTTTCTAAATAAAGCCGAGCGCGTGGGCAAATACCAGCACGCCCACAATCGCGGCGGTGATGGAAAGAATGTATACAGAGGCGGCGGCGATGTCCTTCGCACGCTTGGCCAGCGGATGGAGCTCCTGGGTCGCTAGGTCGACGATAGCCTCCATAGCGGTGTTGCACAGCTCGCCGTGAATCACCAGGCCACAACAGATGATAATCGTGGCCCACTCGGCAATGTCAAGGCCCACGATACAGCCGGCAATGACGGTGCACACGCCCGCCAAGAGCATGACCTTGATGTTGCGCTCGGTCTTGACGGCGGTGACGAAGCCCTCCATGGCGTAGGAAAACGACTTTAAGAAGGACGGATGGTCCTTGTTCGATCCGGGAATCATAGACGGCTCCTAGTCGTGGGCGTGGTTGGTGATGGGGCCGACGTGGACCAGCTTGGGGTCCTCGCCGCGCTCGAGCGCCAGATCGCGCAGGATGGCGTCCTCGCGGGCCTCCATGACCTCGGCCTCGTCGTCCTCGATATGGTCATACCCCAGCAGGTGCAGCATGCCATGCACGAGCATCAGGCGGCACTCGTCGGCAGGGGCATTGCCAAAGCCGGGGGCCTGACGGGCAATGACTTGCGGGGCCAGGATGATATCGCCAAGCTCAAGCGTCTCGTCGGCGGGAATATCCTCGTCAAAGGCCGAGTCGCATTCAAACGAGAGGACATCGGTGGTGCGGTCGATACCGCGCCACTCGTGGTTGAGCTCGTGCATCTCGTCCTCGTCGACATACGAAAGGGAAATCTCGACTTCACGCTCAACGCCTTCGGCGGCAAGCACGACCTCGCAGATGTGTTCTACCTCCTGCGCGTCGAGCAGCGTATCGAGCTCGGCATCGTTGCTGATCAATACACTCAACGGGACTCCTTTCGGTCGCGCGGGCGCTGCTCGCGCACGTCATCATAAGCATCATATGCCTCGACGATACGTCCCACCAGGGCATGGCGCACCACGTCGGCACGCTCGAGGTGAGAAAATGCGACATCGTCGACACGGCCCAAAATCTTCTCGACATCCGCCAAGCCACCACGACGGCCCACCAGGTCACGCTGGCTCAGGTCGCCGGTAATCACAAACTTGGAGTTAAAGCCCAGGCGCGTCAGAAACATCTTCATCTGCTCGGGCGTGGTATTTTGGGCCTCGTCGAGCACCACGAAGGCGTCGCTCAGCGTGCGGCCGCGCATGTAGGCAAGCGGGGCGATCTCGATCACGCCGCGCTCCATGAGCTCATCGGTGCGCTCGCGATCCATCATGCAAAATAGGGCGTCGTAGAGCGGGCGCATGTACGGATCGATCTTTTCCTCGAGGGTGCCGGGCAAAAAGCCCAGGTTCTCCCCCGCCTCGACAACCGGACGCGTCAAGATCAGACGGCCCACCTCGTGACGCTTGAGTGCGGCAACAGCGAGCGCCATGGCCAGATAGGTCTTACCGGTACCGGCAGGACCCAAGCCAAACGTGATGGTATTTGAGCGGATGGCATCCACATAGCGCTTTTGACCGAGCGTCTTGGGGCGAATGACGCGACCGCGATACGAAAGCAGCACGTCATCGCGAAGCGACGTAGCCTCGTGCTCACCGTCGCGCAAGACGGCCAGGCAGCGAGAGACATCGTCGGCAGAAAGCGTGCGCCCGGAAGCAGCCTCACGAAAGGCATGTTCGAAAAAACGCGCGACCAGTTCGACCTCGTCCGGGTCACCGCTCACGGCGATGCTGTCGCCACGGGCGACCACGTGGGCGCGAACTGAGCTCTCCAGCGCACGAAGGACGCCGTCGCCGGCACCCAAAACGCGCGAGGGGTCAATACCCTCGGGAACGGTAAGTCTAATCTTCGAGGCTTCCATGAACCTCCCTGCGTGCATGGACCAAGCCGGAATCATCGACTCCGATGATAGCAACATCGAGCAGGCACGGGGCTGTAAGTCCACAGGTATCGTCAAGACGGGCATGATGGAACGAGCCAAGCGTCAGGTTGTCACCATACTCGAGCACGGCACGCTCGACCGTGCCCACGCGACGACGAGCGTCGGCAATAGCGAGCTCCTGTGCGGCGGCCCGCATACGGCGGCTGCGCTCGGCCATAACCTCGGGTGGCACCTGGTCGGGCATGTCGGCAGCAAGGGTACCGGGACGCTTGCTGTAGCGGAACACGTGCATACGCGAGAAACCCACACGGCGGCACAGCGCCAGCGACTCCTCGAACTCCTCGTCCGTCTCACCAGGAAAACCGACGATGACATCGCACGAAAGGGACGCCTGGGGCAAGTTGGCGCGAATCATACGCACCGTGTCCTCAAAGGCCTCGGCGCTATAGGGACGGCCCATGCGATGCAGGGTCGCCGTGCAGCCGGACTGCACGGGCAGGTGCAAAAACGGGGCGATACGCTGCGGGTAGCGCGCCATAACCTTAAGCAGGCGCTCGGAGATATCCATGGGCTCGACCGAGGAAATGCGCACATGCGGAATAGACGTGCGCTCCATGATGGCCTCGAGCAGCTCATCGATTTCGACGTGCTCGTCGGTCGCGCTCTTGCCATCGTAGGCACCCAGGTTCACACCGGTCAGCACCACCTCGGGCACGCCGGCCTCCTGGGCCTCGCGAACTTGCTCGAGCACGGACTCGACGGGCACGGAGCGCTCGGGGCCGCGCGCCTTCCACACAATGCAATAGGTGCAGCGATGGTTGCAGCCATCCTGAATCTTCACGCCCAGGCGAGAGCGACCGAGCGCATCGACCACCTCGCCATCGCTGCAGGCGGGAACGCTATCGGACTCAACACCCAGCACCTCGCAAACACGTTCGGCGACATCTATCTTGGACGGCTCGGCAATCACGCGATCCGAAAGCTCCGACAGCTCCTCGGGATGCAAATTGACCACGCATCCGGTCACGACCACATAGGGCTCGTTTGGATGGGCCAGCGCATGACGGACGGCCTTACGGGTCTTAGCCTCGGCCTCGCCCGTAACGGCACAAGTGTTAATGACGATCAGATCGGCATCCTGGGGCTCCACAATAGCAAAGCCCAAGCGCATA
>CANNPG010000104.1:0-5270 GCA_947507375.1 uncultured Collinsella sp.
AAAAGGCAAGGCATTGACCTTCTGGTCATGCCTTGCCTTTTGAATGACAAATTGTTGTTCTGGGCGGCGCGCAGCGTCGACCGGTCCGCCGTTCGTTAGAACGGCGGAACCCTAATGTTCGATCCAGCAGCGCAGGGTCTCGCCTGCCTGCAGGTGACGCAGGTTCTCCGCGGCAATGTCGACCACGTTGTTGAGCGTGGCTGCCAGGTGGAACCAGCCGGAGACGTGTGGCGTGATGAGCATGTTGGGCGCATCCCACAGGGGGCTTGTCTCAGGCAGCGGCTCGGGGTCGGTGACGTCGACCGCGGCGCCGGCAAGGTGTCCGGACTCAAGAGCGGCAACCAGATCGTCGGCAACAACAAGGTCACCGCGGCCACCATTGGCAAAGAAGGCGCCCGGCTTCATCGCGGCGAAGAACTCGGCGTTCGCCAGGCCGCGGGTCTCGGGTGTGCTGGGCATAAAGGATGCGACGACGTCGGCCTCGGCCAGGCGCTCGGGCAGGGCGTCCATGCCGTCCATGTCCTCAAACACAATGGGGTAGACGAGCGGATGGCGCTTGATGCCGCGGACGTGCGCACCCATACTGCGGCAGAGCGTGGCGAAGTGGCCGCCGATATCGCCCGCGCCCAGCACCAGTACGTTGGCGTTTTTGAGCGAGGTAACCGGCCCCAAATCCTCCCAGCGATGCTCGCGCTGCAAATCGTGATAGCCGGGCAGGCGCTTCATCATGGAAAGGGCCATGGCAAACATGTGCTCGCTTACGGCCTGGCCGTAGGCGCCCACCGAGCAAGACAGTTTGGCGTCGGCTGGCACGGTGCCGGCGGCCAGGTAATCGTCATAGCCGGCGGTCTGCAATTGCAACAGCTGGAGATGCTCGCATGCCGTGAGCATGTCAGGGTCGATGTTGCCCAAGATCACATCGGCATCGGCGACCTGCTCGCGCGTGGCGGCGTCGGAGCTCGTGTAGATAAAGTCCTCGCCCGGAGCGCTCGATTCAAGAATTGCGCGATGGCGGTCGTTGACGGGCAACAAAACCAGGATGTTCACAAGCAGTCCTCTCCGCTCGACCTGCCAAAAAGGGACAGGTTTATTATTGGCAGGTTTTATCAGGCAAAACGTTCAAATAAAAACGCCGGATGCAAGACGAGCGTGCCCGTCAGCATCCGGCGCATCCACGGCTACCAGCTCAGCAGCTCGTAGCCGTCCTCGGTCACCACGAGCTGTACCTCGCACTGGGCCGAATCACTGCCGTCCTTGGTGCGCACGCACCAGCCATCGCCCTTGCTGATCTTGATGTCGGGCGCTCCGGCATTGACCATGGGCTCGATGGTAAAGACCATGCCCGGGGCCATGATGGTGTCCACATCGGGTGCCTCGGTGGTAAAGCCCACAAACGGGTCCTCGTGGAACTCCTTGCCAATGCCGTGTCCGCCGTACTCGCGCACCACGCTAAAGCCGGCGTCCTCGACGGTCTTTTGCACGGCCTCGGCCATAACGGACAGCGGTAGCCATGGCTTGACGGCCGCCAGACCCGCCTCCACGCTGGCGCGGGTGACGTCGACCAGGCGTTGGCGCTCGGCCGAGACCTCGCCGATGCAGAACATGCGGCTCGAATCACTAAAGTAGCCGTCAAGAATCGTGGAGCAGTCGACGTTGATGATGTCGCCCTCGTGCAGCACGTCCGTATCGCAGGGGATGCCGTGACAGACCACGTCGTTGATCGAGGTGCAAACGCTCTTGGGGTAGCCCTCATAGTTGAGGTCGGCCGGCGTGCCGCCGTGCTCGACGGTGTAGTCGTAGATCATCTGGTCGATCTGGTTGGTGGTCATGCCCGCGGCGATGTGTTCGCCTACGTAATCGAGCACGCCCACGTTGATGGCGGCCGAGCGCTTGATGCCCTCGATATCGGCGGGCGCCTTGTAGAGCGTGCGGGGCAAAACCTCCCAGCCCTCTTCCCACAGGCGCTCAAGGCGCTCATCAAAGGCGCTATGGCATTTCTTATATTTTTTGCCGCTGCCGCACCAGCAAGCGTCGTTGCGGCCGGGCACAGGTCCGTTGTCAAACATGGCTAACTTCCTTTCATCCGCAGCTAGTATAGCCCACCCACGCGTCCATAAAAGTTGCGGTGATATAGTTCCGATTTAAGCGGTTTAACAGCATAAATAGGAACTATATCACCGCAACTGATGGAGCGGGATGGCAGGCACTAGCTGCTGCGTGGTTTTGCTAGTAGCTCACCTGGCAGGGAATGCCGAGGGCGCGCACGCGCGCGGCAATGGCGTCGAGGGCCTCGGGTGCTGCTTTGGCAAGGCCTGCGACCGGTGTCTCGCGCGCCACCGTGTAGATGGTCGCCTCCTGCGGACGAATGCGCTCGAGCACCGCGAGCCAGGGGGCGACGTACTCCTCGCCGGTGTTGTCGATGGGCTTGCCCTGATACTCACCGGTCAAAAAGATCGTCTGGATAATAACGTGACCGTCAAAGCTTGCGAACGTCTCGATCTGGTGCTCGACGTCGTAGGGGCCAACGGGCTGGTCGAGCAGCTGGATAAATGCCGGGTCGACGGTATCGAGCTTAAGAATGTTGTCATCGACCATCATGAGCGCGTCGTGCACCTCGGGGCGGTCGGCGCGCGTGCCGTTGGAGAGCACGGCGATCTTGGAGTTTGGGGCAAGCTCGTCGCGCAGCGCGACGGCGCCGGCGATGGCCTGCGGAAACTCCGGTGCGGCGGTGGGCTCGCCGTTGCCTGCGAAGGTGATCACATCGGGGAGCTCGCCCTCGGCTGCCATCTCGCGCAGCTTTGCCTCGAGCGCGTCGAGTACCACGGCAGCTGTGTTGTACGGCTCATGGCAGGGGCGCTCGGCGTTGAGGCCGTTTTCGCAGTAAATGCAGTCGAACGTGCAGATTTTGCCGCTGGCCGGCATCATGTTGACGCCGAGCGAGAGACCAAGGCGACGGCTGCGAACGGGCCCAAAGATGGGGCTGGCATTCAAAAACGTAGACATAGGCATATGCTCCTCAAGACAATTGTGCCTAAGCATAGCATCGGCTCCAAAGCAAGGTGCGGGCTCTTGCTTTACAAGTTTCGTTTTTTCACGTCGCCCATTATGCCGCGCCATGAAAAGCCTCGGGTCGGGTAAAGTTAATCTGTTAACAAGGTGTAAGGCAATGTGGGTCCATCCAACCGCGCTGACGTGCAACTGGATGAGCATTGATGATGGGGGCACAACATGAATTTTACGGTCGAGAATGCGGGCACCACGATTGCCTGTCGCGAATATGCCGGCCCAGATGTGTCGCCTGATGCTCCTGCCTTGGTGTGCGTGCACGGCGCTTGTGTCGACGGCACATTTTTCGACGGTATCGCTTGTGAGCTCAGCCGCAACTACCGCGTAATTGCCTACGACCGCCGCGGCTGCGGTGGCAGCAGCGATGCGGCAGACGGCAGCTATGATCTTGCCGCTCAGGCCGCCGACCTGCAAGCCGTGATCGAACACGTTGGCGCTCCGACAAATGTGCTTGCGCATAGCGCCGGTACGTTGGTGGCGCTGGAGCTTCTTCGCGCCGAACCCCATCTCGTCGCCCGTGCGATTCTGCATGAGCCGGCTGTGTCGGCCGAAGGCGTCGGCATGGGCGCAGCTCCGGTTTTGCTCGATATGATTGCGGCTGGAAAGGTTTCAAGGGCGCTCCGGCTTTTCTTGGGAGCCCTCGGCGACCTGGACCCCGAGGCTCCCGGGACGACCGAAGCGGAAGCCAAACATGCCCTGCGCAATGGTCGTTGCTTTATGGCCAATGAATACGGAACAAATATGACATATGCTCCCGACTGGGAGCGCGCCCGCGCGTCAAAGGCGGTGTCGGCCGTGTTTTTGGGCGAGCTCTCGGTCGGTACGCCCCGCGAGGCTGGTACGCGAGCGGCTGCCGAATATCTCGATTGCCCCCTTGTGACGATTCCGGGCGCGCATAACGGTCTGCGCGATCGCCCCGTTACGGCGGCAAATGCCGTTCGCGATGTCTTGGAGCGTTAGCACGCTCGATGACCTGCGGGGAGAGGGGTTGTTAGCGTTTCGTCATTGTTAACGAATGCGCCCATAACCGCGCGCCCGCGGCTCCATTACCGCCGCTTGCCAGGTCATAAAAATGTAACGATAATCGCGCGTTTGCCTTCAGCTGTTAGATGTTACCCTTGTACCAATTGATATGCACCGTTGCCGTGTATAACGATAGAAAGGGCCCCATATGCTCAATAATCACGAGGCCAATCTAACCGACGAGGAGGCTGCCGCCGAGGTCGCCCGCGTCGCGCAGATCTACCCCGTGGTGCGTTTGCTGTCGGCCGATCAGATTAAGAGCGAGCCTAACTGCCTGCTCGCCGGCAATCGGTGCCCTTGTCTGCGTCAGTCGAGTCTTGAGGCCTTGGCAGATTCCGATGAGGTGTCGGAGCAACTGCTCAACGATGGTGTTGAGTACCGCGCTCGCCTACGCCCTCTAAAGGTCGAGGGCGAGCCTCACGTCCTGCTGATGGTGCGTCCGATCGATGAGCAAGAGGCTGCAGAAGAGGACCTTGTCTACACCGACGTGCTGACGAGTGTGCGCAATCGCCGATATTACGAGGAAAAGCTCCGTAGCGCCCGCATGAATGCCGGCGTTGCGGTGATCGACCTTGATGATTTTAGGGTCTTCAACGATACGTGTGGCCGTCATGCCGGCGACCTTGCGCTCGGTGCTGTGGCGACAGCCATACGCAGCGGAATTCGTTCGACTGACGAGCTCGTACGCTATGGCTGCGACAAGTTTGTGGTCGTCATGCCCAATATTCCCTCCGATGACTTCACCCGTCGCCTGCATCAGGTGTCCGATGCCGTTCATTCCACGATTGTTCCGGGCCATGAGTACGTGAGCTTGACGGCGTGCGTTGGTGGCGTTCGCATTCATGGCGAGACGGTCGATGAGGGCGTTGGCCGCGCTGTCCAGTTACTGAGCCGCGCTAAGGCAAAAGCCGGTACGGTCGTGACTGATGCCGATTCCATCGAGGCCTTCCAAAGCGAAAAGCCTTTGGTGCTTATTGTCGATGACTCCGAGATGAACCGAGCCATTCTCAACGAGATGCTCAAGGACGAGTATTGCATCCTCGAGGCCGACAACGGTCGTACGGCGCTCGACATGGTCGACCGCTATGGTGATGAGTTGTCGCTCGTGCTGCTGGATATTGTCATGCCGGGCATAAGCGGCTTTGAGGTGCTGGCCGATCTGTCGCGCCGATCGGTTAGTG
>CANNPG010000105.1:0-5240 GCA_947507375.1 uncultured Collinsella sp.
CGATGCATACCCGTAGCAACCAGAATGCGAACGCGTGCCTCAGGCGCAGCGGAGTGGATGTGATGCAGCAGAATAGGCATCGTCACACGCGAGGGAACGGGGCGCGTATGGTCGGAGCTAATGATGACAATATCCTTCTTGCCAGCACAAAGCTCCTCGAGCAAAGGTGAGCCATAAGGGTTGGCAAGCGACTCCTCTACCAGTTCCTCCTGCGATTTCGTGGTCTTAAACTCGTGTTGATGACCTTCCATCACACCCGCGAAGTTCTTATCCTCGAGCTCCAGATGCAACGTCTTGTGGTCAAACGGCAGTTCACATTCAAACAATGACGAGCGCCCTCTTCCTTTCAACTGACACACTAGATAAACCGTTGGAAGGATACGCCGCTCACCGAAAAACGCCACCGTCCACCGACTCATTAACACAACGTTCATATTTGACCCACAACAAAACGGCCGCGACCCCAAACGGGACCGCAGCCGCTACAGTCGTAAGGCGAGAAGCGCCAAATGCGCCACCGGGATAGACCCCATCCAAAACGCGCGAAGCGCGCCAGCTTTTCCCAGCCAGTAATCCGCCGAAGACCGGACATCGCAGGGCCCGCCATTAGTTTACTTTTAGGCACACTCCGCAGGACGCAAGAAGCCCTCGCCGCACGAAGTGCGCAGCGAGGGCTTCTTGCATGTCCGAGGACGTGCCTAAAAGTAAACTAATGGCGGGCCCGGACGACTACAGGGCTATCGATTACCCCGTGTTCTGCAATCCTGCCGAGACGCCGGTCACAGTCGAAAGAATCAGGCTCATGTACTCGGCCTTCTTCTCCTCGGCCATCTCGTCCTGGTTCATACGCACCTCGCGAAGGGCGCGGACCTGGGCGATGGACAGAGCGTCGACGTAGGGGTTGCGCACGCGGACGGCGCAGCCAAGCACGCGGCGGCGCTGCAGCGGCCACTCGTCACCGACGATGGCAAGGACCCACTTACGCGTGAGCTGCATCTCGGTGAAGACCTTCTCGGACAGATCCTGGCGATCGCCCAGGTGCAGATACATCTTGGCGATGCGCTGGTCGGTCTTAGCGATCGACATCTCGATGTTGTCGATAAAGGTGCGGAAGAACGGCCACTCCTGGTAGGCAGCCTTAAGCTGGTCCAGATCGCCAAACTGCTCGCAGGCGGTACCCAGGCCGTACCAAGCGGCCAGATTGATGCGCGCCTGGCTCCAGCTGAAGATCCACGGAATGGTACGCAGGTCGTCGAGCGACTTGGCACCCAAGCCGCGCTTGGCGGGACGCGAGCCGATCGGCAGCAGACCGACCTCGGTCAACGGCGTCACGGTCGAGAACCACGGTGTAAAGTCCTCGGTGTTCAGCAGGTCCAGATAGCGCTCGTGGCTTGCGGCGTTGAGCTTCTCGGCCATATCCCAGAACTTCTGCGTGGTCTCGGTGTTGGTCTTCTCGACACTCGGGGCCGACTGCAAAAGCGTTGCGGCGGCAACGGACTCAACATGGCGCTGAGCCAGCGTGCGGTTGCCGTAACGGGCAAAGATGACTTCGCCCTGCTCGGTAAGCTTAAAGAAGCAGTTGACCGAACCCTTGGGCTGCGCCAGCACGGCCTTGTTGGCCGGGCCGCCGCCACGGCCCACGGCACCGCCGCGACCGTGCATGAGCACCAGGTCGATATCGTTCTTCTCTGCCCACTTGGCGATGCGCTCCTGCGCGGAGTGCAGCGCGAGCATGGCCGTGGTAGGACCGGCATCCTTAGAAGAGTCGGAATAGCCCAGCATGACCTCCATGCGGCGGTTGGTCTGGGCAAGGCGCTTTTGCACCACGGGCAGCGTAAGCATCTGATCGAGCACGTCGACGCAGCCCTCGAGGTCCTCGAGCTGCTCGAACAACGGGATCACGTCGAGCTCGGGGACATCCTCCTCGTGTGCAAAGGACAGGTGCGCCAGCTCAAAGACGTCGGCCACATGCTGAGCGCTCTTGGTAAACGAGATGATGTAGCGGTGCGCCATCTTCTTGCCGTAGCGCTTTTGGATGGAGCCGATAGCGCGGAAGGTATCGATGACCTCGCGCGTCATGGGCTGCAGGTCGCCATGGATACCGTTCTCGTGGATATCCTTAAGGGCGCGGGCATGCACCACGGAGTGCTGACGGAACTCCATCTCGACCATATGGAAGCCGAAGGACTCGACCTGCCAGATGATGGTTTGGACCGGGCCGTAGGCAGCACGGACGGCACCGCAGGCGGCCAGCGAACGCTGGACGACGCGCAGGTCATCCAGGAACTCGTCGGCGCTGTGGTACATGGTGTCGGTGATACGACGGACGGTGGCGTTCAGGCGGTCGGCCATGACGAGCATGACGGCGCGATGCGGCTCGTGCTCGGAGATCAGCTCGGCGCGGGCCGTGTAACGAGGGCTCATCTCGACCTGATGGTTCCACAGGTTAATGAGCTCGGCCGACGGCTTGCTGTAGGTAGCCTCGAGCGTGAGGTTGCGGCCGATGTGGCGGCACTTGTCCTCGAGCTTGAGCACCATGTGCGTAAAGTACTTGGCGGCGACCTCACGGCTCACCTTGGCGGTGACGTTGGGGTTACCGTCGCGGTCGGAACCGATCCAGCTGCCGGGATGGAAGAACGCCGGGCACAGCGGCGGCACAGTACCGGCCTTGTCGCCCAGCACCCAATCGTCAAAACGACGATAGATAACGGGGATAACGTCGAACAGCGTGTTATCGAAGATGTCGATGATGGTATCGGCTTCCTCGACCGGCGTGGGCTTCTTGAGCGCGATGGGGCTCGTACGCACCAGGGCGTCGATCTCCTGCAGCATATGGCGCTCGTTCTCCACCAGGTCGGAGCCGCCCAGACGCGGACGCTCCTCCAGCAGGTTGGAGATACGGCGGATCTTGCCCTCGACGGCCTTACGACGGGCCTCGGTGGGATGTGCGGTAAAGACAGGGTGGAACTCGAGCTTGTCGAGCAGCTCGTTGGCACCCTCGACACCCAGCTCATTCACCAGCTGGTGATAGGCAACGGTAAGCTCGTTGGCAGGATCGACCTCGGTATCGGTCGACGCACCGGCCTCGCGCTCGCGCAGCTGCGCCACACGGTAGTTCTCCTCCGACAGGTTTGCCAGATGGAAAAAGCTCGTAAAGGCGCGAACGATGACCTGCTGCTTATCGAGCGGCAGGCTGTCGATCAAATCGACGACCTCACGAAATGCCACGGCAGTGGGCTCGTCGGCGGTGGGCACGCCCTGCTCGTCGACGGCTTCGTCGGCAGCGCAGGTACCGGGGTTGCCGGCATTGACCACAATCTCGGCTGTCAAAATCTTGTCGAACAGGTCCGCGATCTCGGGATCATACTCGCTAAGCACACGGCGCTCCAGGCGCAAGAACAGCGCCAGATTGTCGCGCAGCTCCTCGGGGATCTCGATCTCGGCGAGACGCTCCCTGGACTCGGCATTCGAGCCGATTCGGTTAACGAGGCGGTTGACCACGGCAGCGACGCGCGCCGCGGCTTCGGGTACAGACTGGTTGCTTAGGTTCTCAGCCACGTTTCCTCCCATTCCTCCTTCTATGCACGTAACATGCGGTATTCATTATAGGCGCTTGAGAAATACTTTCGACACTGATTGCGCTTTACCACACAAAAGTATTTTCTGCATTGCAAAGGTTTTTGCCCTAAATGGTCGTATTTCTCGGTGGGCGGCATACGTAAACGGGGGCATTCCGCATAAAAGCGAAACACCCCCGTAACAATCGCTCTCCATGAGCAGGGCACGTTAGCAGGCCCGAAGCTCAAAAAGATGCGCTACAGGCGCTCGCGAACCGCCTCGACGACGTTGTCCAAATCGGCGAGCACCTCGTCATGGCTCTGCATGTCGCGCACTTTGACCTTGCCGGCGGCAAGCTCGTCGCCACCCAGGACCAAGATGAGCTTGGCGCCTACCTTATCGGCTTGCTTAAACTGGGCCTTGAGCGAACGACCCTGATAGTCGGCCTCGGTCACGATACCTGCGGCGCGAAGCTCCTGCGTAATGGCAAAGACGTTCTGACGCAGCTCCTTGCCGGCGTTGGCGACATAGACGCACGGGGCCTCATCGGCACCCAGGTCGCTGCCAAAGGCCTGCAAGGCCAGCAGGGCGCGTTCAAAACCGACAGCGAAGCCGACGCCTGCCGTGGGCTTGCCACCCTCGAGCTCGACCAGGCCGTCATAACGACCGCCGCCACCGATGGAGCCGACACCGGCGCCGGGAGCCTCGACCTCAAAGACAGTACGGGTGTAGTAGTCCAGGCCGCGCACCAAGGTGGGATCCTCGACATACTCGATACCCGCCGCATCCAAATAGCGCTTGACCTGCTCGTAGTGCTCACGGCACTCGTCGCACAGGTTGTCGCCCATCAGCGGGGCGTCGGCCATGATCTCGCGGCAGTGGTCGTTCTTGCAGTCGAAGGCGCGCAGCGGGTTGAGCTCGGCGCGCTCGCGGCACTCATCGCACATCTCGTCGGCGTGATCGAGGATAAACTGCTTGACCTGCTCGCGGTAAGCCGGACGGCACTGCGCATCGCCCATCGAGTTAATAAGCAGGCGAAGCTTGGAAAGGTCGAAGCCCAGGCGCTTGTAGAACTCCATGAGCATGATGATGCACTCGGCGTCTGCCGCCGGATCGGGAGCGCCGAGCCACTCGATGCCCACCTGATGGAACTGGCGCAGGCGGCCCTTCTGGGGACGCTCGCCGCGGAACATGGCCTCGGCGTAATAGGCCTTAAACGGCGTGGAGCCCTGGGGCACCAGGTTGTTCTCCACGACGGCGCGCACCACACCGGCCGTGCCCTCGGGACGAAGGGCCAAGCGCTGCTTGGGCTTGAGCTTGGTATCGGTACCCTCGGTAAAGACGCGCTCCAGGTTGGCACCGCTAAACACGCGGAACATCTCCTTGCGCACGACGTCGGTCGACTGGCCGATACCGTGGACAAACACGTCCACCTGCTCGATCGCGGGCGTCTCGATGGGCTTAAAGCCAAACGGCTCGAACACGCCGGCCGCAATCTGCTGCATCTTTTGCCAGGCGCGCATCTCGGCGCCGATAAGGTCGCGGGTTCCCTCCGCCTTCTGTGCCTGCATGGGCAAACACCTTTCTTTTGTATCGCGTCATAGGTAGTGGTCATTATACGGCACAAAAATCAGAACCACCCTTAAAAAGGGTGGTTTGCTCTTAGGGTATAACCCACGGGC
>CANNPG010000106.1:0-5196 GCA_947507375.1 uncultured Collinsella sp.
GAAAGAGCTGAATCGCACCGTGGCCGCGTTGTTGTTGATGATGTTCTTGATACCTAACACGTCGTCGACCGTCATGCCCAGCAGAGCGAACGAACCAATCGTTCCTCGTTTTTCAGAGCTCATAAGCCCTCCCAATCATCTATTAAATGTCATCTAAACCCGTCCGAGCTGCAAGTGCAAACACGGACGGCGCACCTGCTAAGGGGAATGGGGAAAAGGGAGTCAACAAAGCCATCCCCCTTAACGGCGCGAAGCAAACGTCCAGGCGGACGAATACTACTTGTTGGGGAAGGAATAACCTTCGACCGTCACGTGCAGTACCACGACGCGGGGATCCGCGGCATCGGCCACGACACGGTAGGCCTCGTCAATTTCGACGACGGCAACGCCGCCGGCGGGAATCGTCACGGTCTCCCCCGCCCCCTCAAAGCGCTCGCGATCATCGATATCGCTGTAAGCGCGGGTGCAGGTGAGGCCTGCCTTGGGGGCAACCTCGACGGTCAGGTCGCCGTCGAGCGGAGCGAGCACGGCATGGTAGCGACGGTGACCGACCAGGTCGGCGGTTGCGGCCTCGCGGGCATAGACCCACCAGTACACCAGCGAGTCGCCGATGGAGTACGCCACATCGTGCTGCAGTTCAGAAACGCCGTCGAGCGCCTGGCCGGTACGCATCCACTTCTTGACGGACTTCATCTGAGCGTCGAAATCGGCGCGCGAGTTAAAGACATGCATGGCTTATGCCTCCTTAATGGGTGCCAGCGCCTGAGCCAAATCGGCAGACGTCAGCGGTCGCAGGGACACCTCAAAGCTGAAGCTCTCAAAACGGGTGCGATAGGAATCGAGCACCTCGGAACCCCAAGAGTTCGAGCCAAGGCCGAGCAGCTGGTCGTTGATGTTAACCGTGACCGTGTCGCCCGGAACAAGGTCGTAGACGTGCTTGGCATTATCAATAGCCTCGCAGCTATAGGGCCATGCCGAGAACGAGAACGGGTTGGAAGCGGCGTCGGCCGGACGAGTCACCAGCACGCCATCACCGTGGCTAGAGCGCAGGGCAACCCAGCGGGTACCCTCGCGGTTGGCACAGTCCTGAGGCATAACGTAGGGCGTGAACATGTCGTCGACCGTAGTGCGGTAATGACCGACCGGGTTGGCACGCAGCGAGTCCGGATAGTTCTCGCCCGGGCCGTGGCCATACCACTCGACGGCACGATCGCAACCGGGAACCTCAAAGGAGATGCCGATGCGCGGGATAATGTCCGAATAGTCGCCGTAGGGCTCGCCGGAAACCTTGAGGTCGACGCGACCGCTCGGAAGCACGGTGTAGACAAGCTCGACGCGCATGCCGAACGCGCGGACGGGAGGAGCAATACGTTGGCTCACGGTAACGACGACCGCATTGCCGTCCTGCTTCCAAAAAACCTTGCGGGTGGACGTCTGCATTACATCAATGAAGTTGTCCTTCCACAGGGAGTCGTACTCCTGGGCGTGGTTGTCGACGAGCGGATGCCAAAAACCAACCTGGGGACCAGAGGCCATGACGTCACGGCCGGATGCCTTCCACTCGCTCACGGTGCCGTTTACCTTGCTGAAGGTCAGCTCGCCGTTGAGGGAGTGAATGCGAATCTCCTGCTCGGTCTCCTCGACCGTAAGCTCAGGACGAGTGGGAGCCGCAATGGCCGGCGCCGGATGGTTTGCGATGGCAAACTGGTTTGCGCCCAGTTGGAACATCGGCTCGCACCAGACGTGAGCGGCCATGGTGTAGGCGCGCACAGTCAGCAGGGTCTCGCCTACCGCGGTCTCGTGAATCACCAGCGGAAGCTGGACGGACTCACCGGGGGCAACCGCACCGGGCATGAGCGTCTTGCGGCAGACCACGTCGCCGTCCACCAGGGTCTCCGCCGACAGGCAAACATCCTCGAGGGTGGTAAACCAGCGCTTGTTGGTGACAGTCAGCTCGCCCGCCTCGGCGTCATAAGCCATGCGAACCGGGCAGATGACCTGGCCGTACTCGGTAAGGCCCGGGCTCGGCTGCTGCCAGGGGAACACCATGCCATCGATGCAGAAGTTGCTGTTGTTGGGGTAATCGCCGTTGTCGCCGCCATACATATCGTAGGCAATGCCGTCCTCGGTCACAGCAGCCAGACCGTGGTCGCACCATTCCCAGATAAACTGGCCTTGGATGCAATCCCAGCGATCGAAGACCTCCTGATACTCGGACAGGCCTCCGGGGCCGTTGCCCATGGAGTGACCGTACTCGCAGTTGATGCGCGGCTTGGGGAACGGATGCTCACCAAAGTCGTTCATCTGCGACACACGGGAGTACATCGTGGAAATGACGTCGACGGTATCGGCGTTGCGGTCCTCCTCGTAGTGGACCGGACGACCATCGAGCTCGTGAGCCTTGGCGTACATCGCGCGGATGTTGCAGCCATAGCCGCTCTCGTTGCCCAGCGACCACATGATGATGCACGCGTGGTTGCGCTCCTGCATCACCAGGCGCTCAATACGGTCGACGTAGGCCGGCTCCCATGCCGGGTCGTCGGTAACCAGGGCGATGTTGCCGATATTCTCGAAGCCGTGGCTCTCCATATCGGTCTCGGCGACCAGCATGATGCCATACTCATCACACAGCTCGTAGAAGCGCGGGTCATTGGCATAGTGAGAGGTGCGCACTGCGTTGATGTTGTGCTGCTTCATGAGCTCCAGGTCGCGGCGCATGCGATCGAGGCCCACGGCGCGGCCCTTGTGATCGTCGTGATCGTGGCGGTTGACGCCATGCATTTTAAAGTAAGTGCCGTTGAGGTAGATATGATTGCCCTCGACCGTCACCTCGGCAAGACCCTGGCGATGCGGGACGTACTCGCTCACCTTGTCGTCGTCGTAGACCTCAAACGTAAGATCGTAGAGGAAGGGGTCCTCGGGATTCCAGAAGTGGGCATCGGTCACGCTGCACTCGGCATGGCTGTCGACGCACTCACCCGTAGCCACCACGTTCTCGCCATCGCTGAGCGTAAACACAACGCGGGAAGCGCCCTCGGCAACCGTATCGAGCGTGATCAGAGCGGCATCGCCCTCGCGGTGCGTGCGGAACCTAAAGTCGACCAGGTGCGCGGCGGGACGCTGCATAAGGTACACATCGCGGAAGATGCCCGAGGCCCACCACATGTCCTGATCCTCGATGTAGCTGCCATCGCTGTACTGCAAGACCTTGACCGCAAACAGGTTGTCGCCCTCGACGAGCGCGTCGGTCACGTCGAACTCGGCAGACAGGCGCGAACCCTTGGTCATGCCGATATACTGACCGTTGACGTACAGCTCGCCATAGCTCTCGATGCCGTCGAAGCGAATGATCTCGCGAGCGCCGGCAGGAACGGCGGGAAGGTTGACGATGCGCTGGTAGACGCCCGTGGGGTCGTCGGAGGGAACGAACGGCTGATCAACCGGGAACGGGAAACCCTCGTCGGTGTAGGCAAGGTTGCCATAGCCGTCCACCTGCCACAGGTGCGGAACCTCCACGTGATCCCACTCGGGCTTGTACGTGGAGAGTTCCTCGTTGGAGACGGCAGCGGGGCCCTCAAAGAGGCGGAACTGCCACGAGCCGGACAGCTGGACAAACCCGCGCGACAGCTCGCGGCTGTACGTTGCAGCGAGATCGGCGGTCTCGTAACCCATAAAGTACGCATGGGGTGCCAGGCGGTTCCTGTGGGTGAGCGCTTGGTTTTCCCAATCGTTAATGGCGTCCATGGTGATGCTCCTTCATCATCGTAGTGATTCTTGTGCAACCGGTTGTCCTTATCTTACGGGCGATGCAAAATACTGTGCAACCGGTTGTCCGCTGAACGGTCGATTTGGCCGGGTTAACGGTGCAACCGGTTGTACAATCGCAACACTTATGTCACCCTGAGTATCGAAACTCAGCACAAGACATCGTTCTTAAACTCGTAGGCAACCTCCACGCCCGCTGATATCTCACCCACACGAGACGTATTCGATTTCGGCTTGGTTGCAAAACGACACCGGTCACCGGATATCATGAACGCTGTTCAGGCGCACTATAGTAAGCTGTATCCGCACTAGCCCGTATCAGTGACAACATCGACCGCATTTTCCAGGAGACGCCATGACACAACCAGTTCGCACCGCACCTACGCTTGCCGAGGTTGCCGCAGCTGCCGGCGTGTCGCGCTCCACGGCATCGCGCGCCCTCAACGATTCGCCCCGCATTAGCGAGGAAACCAAAAAGCGCGTCCGCGCGGCGGCCAAGGAAGTCAATTTTGTCCCCAACGCTCGTGGCCGAGCGCTCGCTGTCGGGCGCACGGAAATCATCGCCGTGCTCGTGACCGAGCCTCTGAGTGAACTCTTCAGCGACCCCACCTATAGCGAGTTTTTGAGCGGCATTACCGAGGAACTGTCGGAGTCGTCCTATCTGCCCGTTATCTTGCAGGCGTCTTCTACGCATGAGCGCAACCGCGCACGCGAGCACTTTGAGCGCCGCTCGTTCGACGCCGTGATCGACGTCTCTCCCTACAAAGGCAGCGAGCTGCTCGAGGTGCTGCGCGAGCTGGGCGTACCCACCGTGTTGTGCGGCCGGCTCGAGGGCCACCCCTATCGCGATGTGTTCTCGACGGTCTACTCTGACGACGAAGAGGGCGGACGCTTTGCGGCACTCGCCATGAAGGGGCGCGGCCGCAAAGATATCGTCGCCGTGTTGGGACCGCATGACAACCCCGCTGTTGTCGACCGCCTGCGCGGCTACCGCGCCGTCTTGGGCGAAGACCTCCCAGACGCAAACGTTATCTATACCGGCTGGAACAGCGGAGACGGCTATCAGGCCATGCACCAGATCCTCGCGCGCAAGATTGCTTTCGATGGCGTGCTCTGCGGATCGGACCGTATCGCGGCTGGCGTCATCACCGCACTCAACGAGGCAGGCCTATCCGTTCCTGCGGACGTTTCTGTCGTCGGCTTCGACGATCACGAGATTGCGACGCGCTGCGTCCCCGCGCTCACGACCGTCCGCCAGCCCCTGCGCGAAGAAGGCCACATGGCCGCCAACATTGCGCTCGACATGATCAAGGGTGCCGAGCCTACCACCTCCGTGATGCACATGCAGCTGATCCAGAGAGACTCGCTATAAGAAACTGGGGCAGGCTTTCTGCCAGACAGTTGTTGCGGAAAGCCTGCCCCGTTTTGAGC
>CANNPG010000107.1:0-5125 GCA_947507375.1 uncultured Collinsella sp.
TGGTTGAGATCGTGCTGATGTTCATGGGCGTCTCGCAGACCATCACCGATCTGATCGTGATCGTGGTGTTCGCCGGCTTTATTGGCTACGACACCTATGTTGCCACGACGGTGCCGCCTACGCTGCCCAACGCCGCGCTTATGGCCTCTAACCTGTTCGTGGATATTATCAACGTGTTCCTGCGCATTTTGAACATCCTCGGCCGTCGCGATTAAAACGCGGCATTGCGACGCTTCCTGCCGGACACGGTAAAACGATGCGAAAGGCGGTCCTTCGGGGCCGTCTTTTTTGTGCGCGGCGGGGTATCATGGATGGGAAAAAGCCGATAGCGGCAGCGACAGGAAAGGTGGCCACGTATGGCAGACGTCGACAACAGGAACCGTAACCGCAGGTCCAACCGAACGGGTCAGCCCAATCCCAAGCGCGAGGCGCGTGCCAAGGCCGCCGAGCGCCATGTGGCGGCTGTGTCCGAGGCCTGCGCCAAGGACATCGAGCGTTCGCTTGCCGGCGTGTGCGAGTTCGATGGTATGCCTGCCGGTTTTGTCGCGGCGATGAAGGCCAAGGCCCAGGTGGCTGCTGCTGCCGAGGAGCAGGTTGCCGAGGAGCCCGAGGCCGCCGAGGTCGAGGCTGCAGTCGATACCGAGGTGGCGCCCGAGCCCGTCGAGGAGGCCGCCGAAGCCGAGTCCGAGCCCGCCGAGGAGCCCGCTCCGGTCCTGCCCGAGGTCACCGTGCTTGACGCCTCTGCCACGCAGGCCATTCTGGATAACGGCCGAGGCTACGCGCAATTCTGCGACATGGCCGTACTCGCCTTTGCCTCGTTCACCAACCCGGGCGGCGGCTACATCCAGGGCTATCTGGGTCAGGAGGCCACGCTCTGTGCCGATTCATACCTGTACAACGTGCTCGATAAACAGCGCAAATGGTACGGCGAGAACCGTCGCCGCAACATCAACTGCGAGCTTTACCGCAACCGTGCGCTGGTGGTGCCTGCGGTGCGCTTCGACCGCAACCACGTGCATGCGTATGCCGACGTAATCGTCGCCGCTGCACCCAACGCCAAGCGTGCTCGCCAGGAGTACCGCGTGAGCGACGATGCCTTGCTGGACGCTCTGCGCGATCGCATCCGCTTTGTGCTTGCCATCTGCGACGAGCTGGGTCGCGAGAAGCTCGTGCTGGGCGCTTGGGGCTGCGACAACAACGGCTTTGACGCCGAGGCCGTGGCCGAGCTCTTCCGCAAGGAGCTCGCATCGGGCGACTTCAAGGTCAAGCAGGTCTTCTTTGCTGTGCCCTCTACGCGCTGGGACGAGGACTTCGCCAAGTTCGAGCACGTGCTGGCAAACTTCCCCGAGCGCAACGAGGAGTCCTATGCTCAGGTTGCCGCCCGCGCCGCAGCAGCCCGTGCCGCCGAGCAGGCCCAGGCTGCTGCCGAGGACGACGAGGATGACGACGACTGGCGCAAGTACCTGTAATCGGTACGCGCTGACGGATATGTCGTGCCGACGGGGGAGGTTGCTCCCGTCGGCTTTTTACCGAGCGAGGGGTTTACGATGAAAAACGTTCTATGTTTTGGCGACAGCAACACCTATGGTTATGATCCGGCGGGCATGCGCGACGGCACCGCGGTGCGCTATGCGCAGGATGTGCGCTGGTGCGGCGTGGCCCAACGTGACTTAGGCGAGGGCTGGCATGTAATTGAAGAAGGCCTCAACGGCCGCACGACGGTACGCGACGACATGTGCCATCTGGATACCAATCTTAACGGCATCCGCGCGTTGCCGATGCTGCTCGAGGCTCATAAGCCGCTGGATGCGATCGTGATTATGCTGGGCACCAACGACTGCAAGACGGTCTTTAGCGTGGGGGCTGCCGATATCGCTGACGGTGTCATGGCGCTGATTCGCACCGTCCGCGCGTTTCCCTGGACCGAAGCCGCGCCCTGCCCGCGTATTCTGCTGATGGCGCCTATCAAGATTAAACCGCAGATCGCCGATGTGTACATGACCGACTTTGACGAGCGCTCCGTCGAGGCCTCGGAGCATTTTGCCGAATACTATGCGTATGCTGCTAAACAGTTTGACTGCGACTTTTTGAATGCCGCCGAGTTTGCCGAGCCGGGCGATATCGACTATCTGCATATGATGCCCGAAAGCCACGAGAGCCTGGGTCACGCCGTGGCAGCCAAGCTCCAAGAGATGCTCGGTGAGTAGCGCGACCCCAAGCCACCGCAAAGGGGGCGGGCGCCTTTGCGGTGGCTTGGGCTGCGAATCTTAATACTGCCACATGTGGTTGACGGGGCCGGAGCCTTTGCCCATGTTCAGGCCGGCGGCCAGAGCGCCTGTCAGGTAGGCCTTGCCGGCGTTGACGGCATCGGCAAGATCCATGCCCTGGGCCAGCGCGCAGGCGATGGCGGATGAGAGCGTGCATCCGGTGCCGTGCGTGTTGTCGGTCTCGATGCGCTTGTGGCGGAACCACGTGGTGAGTGGATCTCCCAGATGGTTGCCCTCGTCATCGAGCGGTGCGGGCTCTGCTAGTACATCGTTGGCCTCGTTGACAAGATGCCCGCCCTTAACGAGGGACGCGCAGCCAAAGCGGCGGGTGAGGAGCATGGCGGCGTTTTGCTGCGTACGCTCGGAGTCGACCTCGTAGTCGAGCAGGGCCATGGCCTCGGGAATATTGGGCGTGATAACCGTCGCCAGCGGGAACAGGCGGCGGGTGAGCGCCTCGGCGGCATCCTCGGCAATCAGCCGTGCGCCCGAGGTGGCTACCATGACGGGGTCGACTACCACGTTTGTCGCGTTCCAAGCGCTCAGGCGGTCGGCGATAACATCGATAATCTCGGCAGAGGAAACCATGCCGATCTTGACGGCGCTGGGGCGGATATCGTCAAAAACGGCGTCAATTTGCGCGGCTACGATCTCTGGCGAGATATCCTGCACGGCGGTAACGCCCAGTGTGTTTTGCGCTGTGATGGCGGTGATGGCCGTCTCGGCATACAGGCGGTGCGCCGTGATGGTCTTGATGTCGGCCTGAATGCCGGCGCCACCGCTGGAATCGGATCCCGCGATGGACAGGACGGCAGGTACCTTACTACGATCCATGTTCGCTCCCTTGTTCGGTCGGAATCAAATGGGTCTTTAAGCCAGCATTATAAAGATGCCCGGGCCGACTCTATGCCGAACCCGGGCGGGCGATGCAATCTCTACGCAAGTGTAAGTAAATGTTCACAAGTCAACAATTGACAGGCACCAGCTCGCCGCCAGAAGCGGCCGCGGCGACAGGGTTAGTCCTCCATGCCGAGGTCGATCGTGGTGCCCTCGAAGATCTTGTTGACGGTGCGGACGGCGCACATCTTCCCACACATGGTGCAAGTGCCCTCGGTGGCGGCGGGGGATTCTTCGTAGCGCTTCTTGCCCGTAACTGGGTCGAGCGCGCACTTCCACATGGCGTCCCAGTCGAGCTTGCGGCGTGCCTGGCCCATCCTGTCGTCCATGTCGCGGGCGTGGGGCACCTTCTTGGCGATATCGGCGGCGTGTGCGGCGATCTTGGTGGCCATGAGGCCGTCGAGCACATCCTGGGCGTTGGGCAGGCATAGGTGCTCGGCCGGTGTCACGTAGCACAGGAAGTCGGCACCGGAGCTGGCGGAGATGGCGCCGCCGATGGCGGCGGTGATGTGGTCGTAACCCACGCCGATATCGGTTACCAGCGGTCCGAGCACATAGAACGGAGCATTGTGGCACAGGCGCTTCTGCAGTTTCATGTTGGCGGCGATCTCGTCGAGCGCCATGTGACCCGGGCCCTCGACCATGACCTGGACGCCGGCGGCCCAAGCGCGCTTGCACAGCTTGCCCAGCTCGATCATCTCAGCGGTCTCGGTGGCGTCGTTGGAGTCGTAGAGGCAGCCCGGGCGGCAGGAGTCGCCGAGCGAAATCGTCACGTCGTACTCGTGGCAAATCTCGAGCAACTCGTCGTAGAACTCATAGAACGGGTTCTCGTTACCGGTGACCTCCATCCAGCCAAACAGCAGTGAGCCGCCGCGGCTCACGATGTTCATCAGGCGGCCTGTCTCCTTAAAGGTCTTGGTGACCGACTTGTTGATGCCGCAGTGAATGGTCATAAAGTCCACGCCGTCCTCGGCATGCGCGCGCACGACTTCGAACAGGTCGTCCTTGGTGAGCTTGACCAGCGGCTTTTCCATGTAGCCGATGGCGTCGTACATGGGGACGGTGCCTACCATGAGCGGCGTCTCGTCGATGAGCTGCTGGCGGAACTGGCGCGTCTTGCCCGAGTTGGAGAGGTCCATGATGGCGTCGGCGCCAAAGTCCTCGGCGATCTTGACCTTCTTCCATTCCTCGGCGGCATCGGCCTTGTCGCCCGAGATGCCCAGGTTCACGTTGACCTTGGTGGACAGGCCCTCACCGACGCCAAAGGCGCGCATGCCCTTTTTGATGTGCACGATGTTGGCGGGAATGGCGATGCGGCCGTCGGCCACGCGCTCGCGGATGTACTCGGGGTCGCGATGCTCGCGCTCGGCGACCTCCTTCATCTGCGGTGTGATCTGCCCGGCGCGGGCGAAGTCGATTTGCGTGACGAGCTTGGGCTCGGTCTGTGTGCTCATTGGCACGGCTCCCTTCGTTGGCATTACCCATATCAGGTTTGCGGGTCAGGGCGGGCGCGACCAGTCTCAGCCTGCCGTCTTGTCCTGCAAGCTCCCCGTTTATGTAATGGGCTCAAGTATAGCTCGAATGGGTACGATTGGCCTAACGAGCGTGCCTGTGGGGAGGCGTACATGGAAGACAAGCATCTATATCGAGAGACGCAATGGGATGTATCGGCCGAGGAAAGCCGTGCGCACCATGGGTTGGTCGCGATTGGTTTTGCGGTGCTTGCCGTGCTGGTGATTGCCTTTTGTATTTGGACGTTCGGCGGTCGTGGCGGCGCCGCCTGGGAGTTTGAAGCCGACGAGGGCCTGCCGATTATGACCATGAAAGTTTCTGGTGGCAACACGGTTGCCGCACCCGGCGACTATTGGTATCCGTGCGACGAGTTTGTGCAGCTGCAGCTGAGCGGCGGGTCTATTCCGGGCGAAGAAATCGAACGCGTGACGTTTGATGCGGCAATCAAAACA
>CANNPG010000108.1:0-5112 GCA_947507375.1 uncultured Collinsella sp.
GCACGCTGCGCTCGGTCATGTGCTTGATACGGCTGAATATGGCGTAAGGCTCGGGATTGCTTTCTCGAGAGGCAACGTTGAGCGCAACGGAGCGGTTCTCTATTTGCCGCTATATGCGACCTGGGCCCTTTCGGATGTTTTGGGCGACTCCTGTGCCAAGGGGATAAAGCTGGAGGTCAAGCCGGTCTAGGGCCGGTCCCGGATGTGGCAAAGGGGCAGTCCCTTTGTCACATTCATGAGTGTGGGAGATTATCCACGCTCGTTTCGCGCCGAAGGCGTGGTCCGCGACCTCGCTTGCCTACAGCTGCTCGAGCATGGCGGTGCAACCGGCGAGTACATCGCGGTAGGTGGCGTCGAAATTGCCGGTGTACCAGGGGTCGGCCACGTCGCCGGGGCGATCGGTCCAATCGAGCAGGCGCGAGATCTTGCCATCGGGGTCCTTCCCAAAAATTCGGTACAGGGCGCGGGCGTTCTCGTCGTCCATATAGACAATGTGGTCCCAGTCGCCATACTCCGCGCGACGCACCTGACGTGCGCGATGTGCGACGACGGGAATCCCGACCTCGCGTAGCTTGGCAATGGTGCCGTGGTGTGGCGGGTTGCCGATCTCCTCGGTCGAGGTCGCAGCGGAATCAATGACAAACTCGCCCGCGCGCCCGGCGCGCCGCACGAGCTCGGTAAACACGGACTCAGCCATCGTCGAGCGACAGATGTTCCCATGGCAGATAAACAGTACACGTTGCATATGCGGTTTCCTTTCGATCGCCATCATCGAGCTCGAGTATCGCATCTACGCCTGCGCCCTTGCCCGCCTGCGCTCCCAGTGAGCCAATTTAATCGTCACCAGCGTAAGCACCCAGGCCACAAGCGAGAACGCGGCACCCACTGCGCCTACGTGCGCAATGCCAATGCTGCTTACCACGGCGCCGCCCACTGCGGTGCCAAACGAGATGCCGACGTTAAACGCCATGGGCTCAACCGAACTTGCGAGTACCATCGACTTGGGATGGCGGCTGCGTGCCACGTCCATGAAGTGCGTGATGCACGACACCGAGAACAAGTACATGAGCAGCGCCAAGCTAAAGACAAAGGCCAGCGCGAGCGGCATGGTGCCGCCCACAGCAAACAGCCCGAGTAACGCCGCAGCCTGCAGCACGAACGTCACAAGCAGCGCCTTCATGCCAAAGCGCGCATCGATCCATCCGCCCAGGATGTTCGAGATCAGGCAGAACACGCCGTAGGCCATGAGCGTGGTACTGGCTTCGACCGTGCCCATGCCCAGCACCTGCTCAAGATAAGGCGTCACGTAGCCATAGAAAACGTAGACCGACCCCACGCCAAACAAAAAGATGAGCATGCCGGTGACGATGCTCGGCTCGCGTAGCAGACCCGCCTGCTCGCGAAAGGTGGCGGGCTCGTCGGTTTGCCCAGCGCGCGGCATAAACATCACGAGCGCTCCGCAGATCAGAACGGCAAAGGTCAGCGTGCCGTACATGGCCACGTGCCAGTCGAGCGTGTCGGCCACAAACTTGCCGATCGAAGTGACAAAGACCATTGCCACGGAAAACGCGCCGTACACCACCGAGATGGCGAGTGAGGTCTGCTGCGGGGACAGCAGCTCGGGGATATACGTCACGCCCACGGCGAGCAGTGCGCCCGAGACGGAGCCCAAGATGATGCGCGAGGCGAACAGCACTTGAAAGTTGGGTGCCAGCGCCATGACCAGATTGCCGAGCACAAAGACGATGCTATAGCACACGAGCAGTTGGTAACGACGGAAGCGCCCCGTGCTGAGCGCGAGCACCGGCGTCGCGATAGCGTAGATCAGTGCGAACACGCTAATAAGTTGGCCTGCGGTGGCAAGCGATACGCCGAGTTCCGTCGCCAAGTCACTTTCGATGCCGATGACCACGAACTCCGAACAGCCGAGCGAAAAGCCTAACAACACGAGCAGCGCCAGGCAGAGCTTGGTGCGCGCGGGGGAGAGCGCGGCGGCGGTTGACTTACTTTTTGGCGTGGTTGCGGCGGTCAAGGTTGTCACTCCAATGTCGCGTGAATAAGCGGGATTCAATCCCTGCAACTCTAACAGAATGTGACAAAGGGACAGTCTCTTTGTCACATTCGCGGCGTGGCTGCCGCCTAAACCGTCACAACATTCGATGAAAATCTCGAAAACGAGGAAAAACGTCGAATGTTGTGACGGTTTTCGTGTCCGGCGCGGGTGAGCTTCGGTGCCGTCTGGGGGTATAAGACTAGCGAGTGTTTATTTGCGAGGCCTAAGGGGCGCCCCGTATGGATATCGATAACTTTGAATGGTGGTATAGCGAGGGCGAGGCTCCGGACGAGGAGTGGGACGAGCCCGCGTCGCGTGACGTGTCGAGCGACGAGGACGAGACCGGCAACGATGCCGCTGTCGAGCCTGATGCCGCCTCCGATGCCGCCGAGCCCCTGACCTTTGAGCAGGCTTGGGCCCAAGCCGAGGCCGATGAGGCTAAGGCCGATGCCACGGCCACACTCGGTGAGCCGGCGGACATGTCCATCTCGCCGGCAAAGATCCCGCAGCCGCGTCACACCATCGACCCCGGCAGCACGGCATCCTTCAGCATACTCGACGTGCCCACGCAGGGTGCCCGGGCGCCCGCCCCCACGCATCGCCCCAACCTAGCTCGTGAGGAAGACGCGGCCCGCCGCTCTCCGCTCGGCCCCATCCTCATCGCCTTTATGGCCGGCGTCATCGCTTGCTCGGCGATCGGAAATGTCTGGAGCCATGTGGAGCAACAGCGCAAAGATGCCGCCAAGGTCGAGATGTCCGTGGAACAATCGCTCAGCCGCACGCGCTCGGTGCATGTGTCGGTCGAGGTCAAGGACGGTGCGACATGGGACACCGCCCGCGGCGACAGCCAGATGCTCATCCACATCGTGGGCCGCACACTCAGGGGGCAGGCGATTGACGAGTATCAATATGTCAACTCCGCTGGCGACGGCATCGAACTCAAGCCCGGCGACTACGAGCTCACGGTCGACGAGCCGCCCGTCGCCACCGATGGCACGCGCTTCCGTGCCTCAATGCGCATGGTTCCCGTGAGCTTTAACTCGCAGGCGCCCGATACGGTCGACAGCACGCCGCAGGGCGGGTTCGACCTTTACGTGGATACCCAGTAGGCGCTCGCCGCTCATTCCGCTATGGCTACTCAATAATCGCCTGCCGTCCCGCCGCCAAGAGTGGGACAATAGCCCTCGACACTGTTGTTTACTTTTGGAGGAAGTAGCATGTCCACCGTCACTACCATCAAGCGCGGCGGCCTTACCGCGGCCATCGATTCCATGGGTGCCCAGCTCACGAGCCTTGCCCTCAACGGCAACGAGTATCTGTGGCAGGGCGATCCCGCCTTTTGGGGCAAGCATGCGCCCATCCTGTTCCCCATTGTGGGCTCACTGCGCAACAACACGGCGGCGTCTGCGGCCGGCACCTGCGAGATGCCGCGCCACGGCCTCGCGCGCATCGTCGAGCACAAGCTGGTCGAGGTCTCCAAGGACGGCTCGTCCGTCACCTACGAGATCACCGATACGCCTGAGTCGCTCAAGGCTTTCCCCTTCCACTTTAAGCTCAACATGACCTATGCCCTGACTGGTGACGCCACGCTCACGCAGACCTTTGCCGTCACCAACACCGGCGACGTGGACCTGCCGTTCTCGGTGGGCGGCCACCCTGCATTTAACGTGCCGGCCCCCGGTGCCGAGGACGAGACGTTCGAGGATTACGAGCTGGCATTTACCGAGGCTTGGACCAACGAGGCCCCCATCATCACGCCCGATGGCCTCATGACGTTCGAGGGTAGCTACAAGGCTCCCGATAACTCGGACGTGCTGCCCATCACGCACCGCAGCTTCGATAACGATGCCATCATGTTCACCGATACCCCGGGCTCCACGCTCACGCTGCGCGGCCGCAAGTCGGGCCACGGCGTCAAGATCGACTTTGAGGGCTTTAAGTACATCGGCGTGTGGTCTGCCACCAACGACGCCCCGTTTGTGGCGCTCGAGCCCTGGACCGGTCACACCACCATGGACACCGAGGACGACGTCTTTGAGCACAAGGTCAACACCATTACGCTGGCGCCGGGCGAGACGGACGTCCGCAGCTTTAGCGTCACTTTGCTCTAGAGGTTCCGCCGTTCTGACGAACGGCGGACCAGTCGACGCTGCGCGCCACCCAGAGCGACAATTTGTCATTCAAAAGGCACGGCATGACCAGAAGGTCTATGCCGTGCCTTTTTCATGCCAACTTGTTCGCTCTGGGTGGCGCTCGCTGGCATTGTCAAAACATCGACGTTCCCAATGACTACCGTGTGTCTATTAATTTTTCGAGCTTGTGCTGCGCTGCTGGTCGCTGGCGTATCCTGTTAAGTCGTCAGCATACGATTCAACAGGGAAGGCAGATTATGCATTCTCCCCAACAGCGCGGCATGCAGACCCAGCCGGTATGCAGCCGTCGCATCTTTTTGGGAAGCGCTCTCGCTGCGAGCGCTTCCGTCGTCGCCGGCGCGCTCGCCGGCTGTCAGCGCCCGTCCACGCTCAAGGTGGTTCAGCCCACGACGGGCGGCGGTCGCGACGACCTGTCCGATTCCGTGATCGGCAAGGACAAGATCCGCATTGGTATGGAGGCGGCCTACGCCCCGTACAACTGGCAGGTTTCCGAAGCCAGTGAGTACACCATCCCCATCGACAACGTGCAGGGCGCCTATGCCGATGGCTACGACGTGCAGATCGCCAAGATCGTCTGCAAGGCCCTCGGTGGCGAGCCCGTTGCCGTCAAGCAGAGCTTCTCGGGCCTCATCGATTCGCTCAACAACGGCCAGATCGACCTCATCATCGCCGGTATGAGCGCCACGCCCGAGCGCGAGGAGTCGGTCGGCTTCTCCGACCCGTACTTCATTGGCTACTTTGGCTTGTTCGTAAAAGAGGGTTCCCCCTACCAAAACGCCACCAAGCTCAGCGACTTTAGCGGTGCCACGGTACTCGGCCAAAAGGACACCATGCTCGACACCGTCATCGACGAGATCCCGGGCGTCGTTCACAAGAACCCGGTCGATTCGGTTCCCACGGTGTTCT
>CANNPG010000109.1:0-5104 GCA_947507375.1 uncultured Collinsella sp.
GAGCCCATAACGGCCCAGGGCGCTTTCTTGTGGGCAAGCGGAGGGATTCGAACCCACAAGGGTGCAGAGCCGAGGAAACGCGAAGCGTTTTCCAGCGCAGCACGCAAGAAGCGAAGCGACGCAGCGGAACGCGGCCGCCGACCAGGCGGACGCGGAATCCCTCCGTCCCAGCCATTACAATTGAGCGCCCTGAGCCCATAACGGCCCAGGGCGCTTTCTTGTGGGCAAGCGGAGGGATTCGAACCCGCAAGGGTGCAGAGCTGAGGAAACGCGAAGGCGCCCCAAGCCCATTAGGACCAAGAGCGCCTAACATCAAGAAAATATCAGCCCCGTTCCGAAAAGCGAGCCGTCATCTACAAAATGGCGTGTGGCCCCGACGGGCCGGGCATTAAGTTTGTCGCGAGTTCCGCACGAACAGGAGGCCACTTAACCTCGATGTTTTGGACGTGACAGCGAGAGGGGCCCTGGTATGGCAAGGTGACGTGAAACAAGGCGGCGCTGACCTTCTGGTCGCGCCGCCGAAGTTGAACGTCAGATTGCCGTGCCAGGGCCCCTCGCAGCGTCAAGAAGACCGCCGTTCGGTAGAACGGCGGAGCTAATTGTTCAGCATGCGGTCGAAGCTTCCCGAGTCGCCATCCCGATAGTCTGCGGTCATCAGGATCTCCTGCGGAATACGCCCGCCCTCGCGCAGCACGTTGCGGAACTGCACGCGCGTAACCATGGGCAGATCCTTAATCGTCGCCGCCAGGTTCTGCGGCACGCCTTGGTTGGCAGCAGCGGGCTCGCACGCGCCGCCGGCCTTCACGCGACGCCTATGCTCGGCGAGCATGGCGCGGTACATGCCGGCATGCAGGCGAATCTCAACCACATTGGCATTGCGAGCCTGCTCGACGATGCGCGCGCCCTCGCGGTCGATATCGCCCACATAGTAGACGTAGTTAAAGCGATAGCCAATCTCGGCCAGATAATCGTCCAGGGCATGCGAGACGCTTGCCTTGCATCCGCCGCCAAAAATCACGCCGCCCACCTTGATGCCAAAGAGCTTGGCGTGCTTGCGGCCACGCAGCAGCTTGACGATCTCGTCGTAGGTGTCCAGGTTCTCGACCATAATGAACGGCTTGTCGGCACCCAGCGTAAAGAAACCCGTAAAGTGCACGGGGCGATTGGGAGCGACCTTGATCGCCTGCATGCTGATGCCCTTTTCGGTCATACGCCTGATCAGGCGCTCACCGTGCTTGCCGTCAAAAGCCTTCTCGTCGTTAAAGATCTGGTAGGCACGCTGGCGGCGCGAGGCAACCGGCGTATCGGCACCTCGGTTCTGCTCGATCCAAGCCTGGATGATTGCGATTTCCTCGGCAATCTTGCGGTTGGACATCTCGTTGTGCTGAGTGCGCTGCGGAGCCTTTTTGCCGTCCTTGCCCTCAACCTTTACGATCTGTGTCTGCTGCTCCTTGATCTTAGAGAGCGCCGTGGGCGTAGGGACAACCTTGAGCAGCTGCCTGCCTAAAACGCGGGCAAGGGCAAACGCCGAGACCTCGCCGTGAACGTCCGGCCTGGGCTGCTGGGCAGCAGTATCTGCTGCGGCAGACTCCGGCTTCTTCTGAGACTTGCGCTTAGAATCGCCTTGGGAATTGCGCTCGCGCTTCGGCATAGATGCCTGCTTCTGCGGACGAACGGACTTGCTCTCCTTCGCCGGCTGGCGCTTAGGCTGCCCCGAAGAAACCTCGGCCTTCGCATCCTCGTTCTGCGGCGTGGTCTTCTCGGTTGCAGTCTCGGCATGGGAACTGCGGCCCCCACGATGGCGACGGCGGCGAGGCTTGCTCGACGCGCCCTGCTCCGTCTGCTCATCAGTAGGCTGCTGGCCCTTGGCCTCGGCATCAACCTCAAGCTGCGGCTCAACAGGCTTCTGCTCGCGAGCCTCCGGCTCAACGGCCTTCTCGTCCTGGGTGGTCGAAACCGACTCGCCCTTCTCCTGATGCTTTACGGGATACGCGCGTCCCGCAAAACCACGTCCGGGACGACACGAACCCGGAGCCTTCTTGGCAGACCCCTCAACATCGTCTGCAACCTCAGAAGACTCTTCAACCTCACGCGCGGCATCCTGCTGTGCAGTCTTAAAGTGAGCGCCGCGACGACGCTTGGGCTCTTGGGCCTCCACGGGCTTTTGCTCCCTCGCGGGCTTCTGCGACTCGGCAGCAACCTCGGTCTCAACAGCCTCAGCATCCGTCTCGCCCTTTCGAGCAACGGCGCGACGGAAGCGCTCCTGCTGGGCGCGGCGCTGCGCATCGCGCTTGCCACCCCCGCCAAAACCGCCGCGTCCTGCCTTGGCCGTAAAGGCACGCACGACGTTCTCATCGAGCAACTCATCGGTATCGACATGCTCACGCGGGGCAACTTCTTCCACAGCAGGCACGTCAGCGGGATCCTCGACGACAAAATCCTCGACGGACTCGGCAGGCTGCTCCTGGGCATCGCGGATCTCGGCATTGATGGTATAGAACGCCGGGCGCCCGTTAATGCCGCTACCCTCGATCTTGGTCACGATATTTGCCGCGATAAGCTCATCGCGCATCGCCTTGGTGTCACATTCCTTATCGACGGAGCGGAAAATTTGCGCCAGCGCGCTCGACTTGATCTTGAGCGCCTTGCGGCAAAGCAGGTCGTAGGCAACCAGCTTGGCACGCTCAGCAGAAAGCGATGTCTGGCTGCTCAGACGCTCAGCCAGGGCATCGACATTATTTTGGTTATCGGAATATACCGTCTTGGCCACGGGGCCCCTTTCATATGTACACATATACGTCTATATGGTACAACGCGCGCCCTTATCCACGCAAAACATCTGCGAGAACACTCGAGCGTCACCCGCTTTTGCATGAAAAAAGACCGAGCCCGCGAAGTCGCGGACCCGGTCTTTCCGAGTCAAATGGATGGGAAATTCAACCCGTCCGACCGACTAGGCCTTGGCGACCTCGGCGTCGGCAGGAGCCTCAGCGGCAGCGGCGCGACCGTACTCGGCCTTGCCCATATCGGACCACTCGGGCTCCTCGTCGGGCATGGAGCCAGCCTCCTTGCCGAAGAACTCCTTGAGGCAGTTGACGGCAACGATGAGGCCCAGGACCATCAGCAGGACGGCAAAGACGAGCTGCAGGCCCTTGGTGGCGGCGACGGAGACGGCGGCCGTGGTGGCGGTAGCCGGGATGGTACCGAAGAAACCGTAGGCCTGGACGGCGGTCATGCAGCCCATGGCGCTCTGGACCAGCGAGGTGAAGGTGCAGCAGAGCAGGAAGACGACGGGCACGTAGAGCATCCAGCCCTTGCGGCCGGTGCACTTGCAGAACACGGCGAGGGTGATCATGGTCATGCCGCCGAGCAGCTGGTTGGAAGCACCAAAGAGCGGCCAGATGTTGGCATAGCCACCAAAAGCGAGAGCGAGACCGGGAAGCAGGGTAACGACCGTGGCGAACCAGGGGTTGCCGAGGACCTTCATGTAGCCGGCCTTGGACTCGATGGCCAGGGCATCGTTGGTCTGGGCAAAGAACTCGGAGAACGAAGTGCGGGCGATGCGGGCGACGGCGTCGAGCGAGGTCAGGGCCAGAGCGGAGACG
Organism: uncultured Collinsella sp.; assembly: GCA_947507375.1. Lineage (GTDB taxonomy): Bacteria > Actinomycetota > Coriobacteriia > Coriobacteriales > Coriobacteriaceae > Collinsella. The sequence continues at coordinate 3,606 of CANNPG010000109.1, forward strand.
TTCATGGTCATAAAGACGGTAGCGAGCGTGCCGTCAACACCGAAGGCCTGCATACCGCGGGAGATGCCGGCGGCGAAGATCTGGAACGGGGTGGAAGCGACACCGGCGTTGAGGGCGCCGGTACCGGCGGTGTTCATGTCAGAGAACATGATGCCGGCGACGATGATGGCAAGGATGCCGACGAAGGACTCGACGATCATGGCGCCGTAACCGACCTTGACGGCGTCCTGCTCCTTCTCGACCTGCTTAGAAGAGGTGCCGGAAGAAACGAGGCTGTGGAAACCGGAGAGAGCACCGCAAGCGACGGAGACGAACAGGACCGGGAACATCATGCCGGAGGCAGTGGAGAAGCCGGTGAAGACCGGAGCGGTGATAGTGGCCTGACCGTTGACGCCCAGGACGACGATGCCGAGGACAGCGCAGACGATCATGACGATCATCATGATGGAAGTGAGGTAGTCACGCGGGGTCTTGAGCATCTGGATGGGCATAGCGCCAGCGAAGACCAGGTAGACCATGACGACGGCGAACCACTGGAACTTATCCAGGTAGACCGGGAACTGCATACCGACGGCGAACATGAGAACCATGAGGACCACGCCGGTGACGAACTCGGCAGCGCCGGTGAGGTTGAACTTCTTCTGGGCCCAACCAAAGGCGATAGCGACGAAGGTGAACAGGATGGAGATGGTACCAGCGCAGCCGGCGGCATAGGACTTGGTGAAGTCGATGGCACCGGTAGCAGCACCAGAAGCGTCAACGGCCGGGGTGAACATGAACGTCTTGCAGACCATGTCGGTGAAAGCGGCGATGACGATGATGCAGAACAGCCAGCAGAACAGCAGGAACAGGCGACGGCCGGTCTTGCCGATGTACTTCTCGATGAGCTGAGCGAGCGACTTGCCGTTGTTCTTCATCGAAGCGTACAGGGCACCAAAGTCGTGGACGGCACCAAAGAAGATGCCGCCGACGAGGACCCAGAGCACGACGGGCAGCCAGCCAAAGGCCATGGCGACGATCGTACCCGTGACAGGGCCAGCACCGCAGATCGAGCTGAACTGGTGCGAGAAAGCGGTGAAGGCGGAGACGGGCGAGAAGCTCTTGCCGTCCTTCATGCGCTTGGCCGGCGTGAGGGCCTCTTTGTCAACGCCCCACTTGTTGGCCAGCCATCGGCCATAGCCCAGATAGCCGCAGGCGAGCACCGCCGCGGCCACAACCATGAGCAAAACTCCGTTCATTACATTTCCTCCTCTAAAAAGAACTTCCCAGACATAAAAAATGAGGGCCGTCGGTTGCGCTCGACGACCCTCATCTTCATCAGCCGCCCGTTATCGTACGGGCTAGCTGTATGTGCTAACCCGCATCAGATAATTACTACGCTGATAATGTTTAGCTGATGCGTGAACATGTCTAAGAAATCCTCTTCGATCATGATGTGAACGATCCGTGCGTGTTCACATCCCCCAGTGGTTGAAAAGGAGTTTTGCTCATGGTTGTGG
>CANNPG010000110.1:0-5028 GCA_947507375.1 uncultured Collinsella sp.
AAGCAATGTTGATGGTCAGAAGTTCAATGTTTTGCTAGATAACGCCTGTGGCTGAGCTGGAGTTATAAAGCGAACTGGCAATCATATCCGAAACTCTGGTATCCTTACCGGAATGCATCAGGACGAGAATCGTCAGCGCCACGGCAGAAACAGCCCAAACGACAAACAGAAGAATCTGGAACGGACCCATAGATAAGCTCCTTAATAGAACAATTCAAACTCCAGTACTGTACCACAATCCCCCGTTCTCCCCTACCTGCCACTCGGGGACGGGGCGGAAATGGCAGAAATACCAAAAAAGGGGATTGTCCGATTGTGGACAACCCCCTTGCTAGAAAACGGTATTTGTTTTCTCTTAGGCCTCGGTGGCGAGCACGCGGCCCGTCATCTCGGCGGAAGGCTCCAGACCAGCCATGGTGAGCATAGTCGGAGCGATATCGGAAAGACGACCGTCCTCGATACCGGTGAGCTGTGCCTTCTCGTCAACGATGATGAACGGCACGCGGTTGGTGGTGTGCGCCGTAAACGGATGCTTGGAACCGTCGGAAGCAACGTCAAACATGTGATCGGCGTTGCCGTGGTCGGCGGTAATCAACGCAAAGCCGCCCTTGGCGAGAATCGCCGGGACAACCTTGGACAGGGCATCGTCAACAGCCTCGACGGCCTTAACGGCAGCGTCGAAGACACCGGTGTGACCAACCATGTCGCAGTTCGCGAAGTTCACGATATAGAAATCAGCGCGGTCCTCGTTGATGGCGGCGACAAGCTTCTCGGTAACCTCGGGAGCGCTCATCTCGGGCTGCAGATCGTAGGTAGCGACCTTGGGGGAAGCGACGAGCACGCGCTCCTCGCCCTCCTTGGGCTCCTCGATGCCGCCGTTGAGGAAGAACGTCACGTGGGCGTACTTCTCGGTCTCGGCAGTGTGCAGCTGCTTCAGGCCATTGGCGGCGATGACGTCGGCTAGGACGTTCTCCGGGAACGTCTTGGGGAAGGCGACCTCGACGTCAAACGTCGGATCGTACTCGGTCATCGTCACAAAGTGCGAGAGCTTGATCTGCTCGCGCTCAAAGCCGTCGAACTCCTTGTCCGTGAACACGCGGGTCATCTGACGGGCGCGGTCGGGACGGAAGTTGAAGAAGATGGCCGCGTCGCCCTCGTGGATGCCCTCATTGTGGGCAGCGAAGGGCTCGACGAACTCGTCGCCGCGCGGATCCTTCTCGTAGTAGGCCTTGATGCCGGCAACGGGGTCGACATCGGCATCGGACGCATTGACCATGACGTCGTAGGCACGCTGGATGCGCTCCCAGCGGTTGTCGCGGTCCATGGCCCAATAGCGGCCCGAAACGGTGGCGACGCGAGCGTCGCAACCGGTCTCCTCGGAGATCTTAGCCAGGAAGGCGCAGAACTCGCTCATGTAGCCAGCACCGGACTGCGGGTCGACGTCGCGGCCGTCCATAAAGGCGTGGACACGAACGGTCTTGACGCCATGCTGGGCAGCCATCTTGACCAGAGCCTCGACGTGGTTCATATGGGAATGAACACCGCCAGGGCTCATAAGGCCCATAAGGTGAAGGGTCTTGCCGTCAGCCTTGACATCGTCCATAGCCTTGACGAAAACCTCGTTCTTGGCGATGGAGCCGTCCTTGATGGCATTGTTGATGCGCGAAAGCTCCTGGAACACGATGCGGCCGGCACCGATGTTGAGGTGCCCCACCTCGGAGTTACCCATCTGGCCGTCGGGAAGGCCCACGTCCTCGCCCGAAGCACCGAGCGTGGTGTGGGGGTACTTCTCGTACAGGCCATCAAGGAAGGGCGTCTTGGCAGCGGCGACGGCGTTCTCGCCATCGGCCGGAGCAAGGCCGCAGCCATCCATGATAATCAGGAGTGCAGGAAGATGACGTTGTGCCATATGTCCTACTCGCCTGCCTTGACGACCATAGAGGCGAAGTCGGCAGCCTTGAGCGAAGCGCCGCCCACGAGGGCGCCGTCAACGTCGGGCTTGGCGACGAGCTCGGCGATGTTGCCGGGCTTGGCGGAACCGCCATACAGCACGCGGATGCCGTTAGCGAGCTCCTCGCCGAACATCTCTTTGAGGGTCTCACGGATAGCACCGCAGACCTCCTGAGCGTCCTCGGCGGTAGCGGTCTTGCCGGTGCCGATGGCCCAGATGGGCTCGTAGGCGACGACGACCTGCTTGGGGCAGGTGATCTCAAGACCAGCAAGGCCAGCCTTAACCTGGTTCACGACGTGCTCGACATAGGTGCCGGCCTCGCGGACCTCGAGGGACTCGCCGCAGCAGAAGACGGGAACAAGGCCGGCGGCAACGAGAGCCTTGGCCTTCTTGTTCTGGTCCTCGTCGGTCTCGTGGAAGTAGTCGCGACGCTCGGAGTGACCGATGATGCAGTAGGTGCAGCCAGCGGACTTGAGCATGTCGCAAGAGGACTCACCGGTGAAGGCACCCTTGGCCTCCCAGTACACGTTCTGTGCACCGAGGGCGATGGGGGCAGCCTGAATGCGGTCATGAACCGTGGTGATGTCGATGGTCGGAGGGCAGACGAGCACCTCGACGCCAGCCGGAACCTCGGGCAGAGCCTGAGCCAGCTCGTCGGCGAGCTTGGCAGCCTCGGCGACGTCGTTGTTCATCTTCCAGTTACCAGCGATAAGAAGGGTGCGATTAGGCATCGAGAAGCGCCTCCACTCCGGGCAGGGCCTTACCCTCGACGAGCTCCATGGAAGCGCCACCACCGGTGGAGATCCAGCTCATCTTGTCGGCCAGGTTGAACTTGTTGACAGCTGCGACGGAGTCGCCACCGCCGATGATCGAGGTGCAGTCGGCCTCGGCGACAGCCTCGGCGATAGCCTGGGTGCCGTGAGCGAAGTTGTCAAACTCGAAGACGCCCATGGGACCGTTCCAGAACACGGTCTTGGCGCCCTTGACGGCCTCGGCGTAAAGCTCCTCGGTCTTGGGGCCGATGTCCATACCCTCACGATCGTCGGGGATAGCATCGGAAGCGACAACCTCGGGGACAGCGTCCTCGCCAAAGTGATCGGCAACGCGGTTGTCGATGGGGAGCAGGATCTTGACGCCCTTCTCCTCGGCCTTCTTGAGCATCTCGCCGGCGCGCTCGACCCAGTCCTCTTCCTTGAGGGACTGACCAACGGTCAGGCCCTGAGCCAGGAAGAAGGTGTAGGCCATGCCGCCACCGATAATCAGGGTGTCAGCGGAGTCGATGAGGTGATCGAGAACGCCGATCTTGGAGGAAACCTTGGAACCGCCGACGATGGCGACGAAGGGACGCTCGGGCTCGGCGAAGATGCCGGTCAGCGTGTCGACCTCCTTCTCGAGCAGGAAGCCAGCGACGGCAGGCAGGTAAGCGGCGGGGCCCACGACGGAACCCTGGGCGCGGTGAGCGGTACCGAAAGCATCGAGAACGAAGACGTCGCCATAGGAAGCGAGCTTCTTGGCGATCTCGGGATCGTTCTTCTTCTCACGCTTGTCAAAACGGACGTTCTCGAGAACGAGGACCTTACCCGGCTCGACGGCGGCGACAGCCTCAGCAGCCTTCTCGCCGTAGGTGTCAGCGACAAAGGCAACGTCGAGACCAGAGAGCTCAGCGAGCTTCTTGGCGACGGGCTCGAGGGACAGCTCGGGCTGGAAGCCGGTGCCCTCGGGACGGCCGAGGTGGCTCATGAGGATGACGCGAGCGTTGTGCTCAACGAGGTAGTTGATGGTGGGCAGGGCAGCCTTGATACGGGTGGTGTCGCCAACGACGCCATCCTTGATAGGCACGTTAAAGTCAACGCGGACGAGAACGCGCTTTCCGTCGACATCGATGTCGCGGACGGTCTTCTTGGTAAAGGCCATGTTTGCTTCTACCTTTCGTACGTGTCTGCCTCCCATTACGGCAGACGATTTCTTATAAAAAGGGCGCGACCCTAGGGTGTAAGCCCTATAAGGCCGCGCCCTTCTTTAGACGCTCAACGAGCTATTCGCTAAAAGCTAAATTAAGCAACGAACTTCTCGAAGTACTTGATGGTGCGGACCATCTGAGAGGTGTAGGAGTTCTCGTTGTCGTACCAAGAGGTGACCTGAACGAGGGTCTGGCCGTTGCCGAGGTCAGAGCACATGGTCTGAGTGGCGTCGAAGATGGAGCCGTGGGTCTCGCCGACGATGTCGCGGGAGACGATCTGGTCCTCGTTGTAGGCGAAGGTCTCGGGGATGGTCTCGGCGTAGGCCTTCATGGCAGCGTTGACCTCGTCGACGGTGACCTTCTTGTCAACGACGGCGTAGAGGTTGGTCAGCGAGCCGGTCGGCGTCGGGACGCGCTGGGCGGCACCGATGAGCTTGCCGTTGAGCTCGGGGAGAACCAGGCCGATGGCCTTGGCAGCGCCCGTGGTGTTCGGGACGATGTTCTCGGAGCAGGCGCGGGAGCGACGGAAGTTGCCCTTGCGCTGCGGGCCGTCGAGCGGCATCTGGTCGCCGGTGAAGGCGTGGATGGTGGTCATGATGCCGGACACGATGGGAGCGAAGTCGTTCAGACCCTTGGCCATCGGGGCGAGGCAGTTGGTGGTGCAGGAAGCAGCGGAGATGATGTTGTCCTCAGCGGTCAGCGTCTCATGGTTGACGTTGTACACGATGGTGGGCAGATCGCTGCCGGCCGGAGCGGAGATGACGACCTTCTTGGCGCCAGCGTTGATGTGGGCCTGAGCCTTAGCCTTGCTGGTGTAGAAGCCGGTGCACTCGAGAACGACGTCGACGTCAAGGTCGCCCCAAGGCAGGTTGTTAGCGTCGGCCTCCTTGTAGATCTTGATCTACTTGCCGTCAACGGTGATGGAATCCTCGCCAGTAACGACCTCGTGATCGCGAGCGTAGTTGCCCTGCGTGGAGTCGTACTTCAGCAGGTAAGCGAGCATATCGGGAGAGGTGAGGTCGTTGATAGCGACGATCTCGGAGCCCTCATGACCGAACATCTGACGGAAAGCCAGACGTCCGATGCGACCGAAGCCGTTAATCGCAACCTTTACTGC
>CANNPG010000111.1:0-4992 GCA_947507375.1 uncultured Collinsella sp.
TCGCAAAACCCCTGGGCGCTCAGCAAGTGCAAAATTTGCCGCATACTACCGAAAACGCCGCCGATTTCCATGCGACAGACGAAAGCAGATCACCGCCGGAGCGCGACGTTTCCCCAGATAAAACCGACCAAAATTAACCTGTCCCTTTTTGGCAGGGAACGTTGCCCCGACGAGCACGTCGGATTCCCGGTCCGGGCGGCCCGCTGTTTAAGTTTGTCGCGAGTTCCGCACGCAAAGGAAAGCACTTAATGTGCTTTCCGTCTTGCGCAGGACTGTAGAGCAGCAAACTTAAACAGCGGGCCGCCCGGACCGGGAATCCGCCCACGCGCGTAGAAGGGGATTCCTTTTGTGTAGGCTTTGCGGAAATATGGCTATTTTGGGATACGCCCGGCGGCGTGGTCTGTTGACGGCACAGCTAACGGCACGTATCCTATCGAACTGCGTGTTTCGTAGGGGGATGCTGACCCCTCGATTCAAGCCGTTGCACTTTACAGAAAGCTGGAATCATTCGAGAAGGAGTACGCTTTGCCTACTATTAACCAGCTGGTTCGCCAGGGCCGTCGTTCCGTGCCCAAGAAGTCCAAGAACGCTGCTCTGCAGCACAACTCCCAGAAGCGCGGCGTGTGCACCCGCGTCTTCACCACGAGCCCCAAGAAGCCGAACTCGGCTCTTCGTAAGGTTGCCCGTGTTCGCCTCGTCAACGGCATCGAAGTTACTGCTTACATCCCGGGTGAGGGCCACAACCTGCAGGAGCACTCCATCGTGCTCGTCCGCGGCGGTCGTGTCCGTGACCTCCCTGGTGTCCGTTATCACGTCATCCGTGGCGCCTACGACGCTGCTCCGGTCCAGAACCGTATGCAGGCCCGTTCCAAGTACGGTGCTAAGCGCCCCAAGGCTAAATAAGCCAGATAACGTTTTGATACTTTCGCCGTGTGCCGCCTAAGCGCCGCACGGTAGACACTTAAGGAGATTTCACATGCCGCGTCGTGCAGCAGCTAATCGTCGTGAGGTTCAGCCTGACGCCGTTTACAACAACCGCCTGGTGACTCAGCTCATCAACAAGGTCCTTCTTGACGGCAAGAAGGCCACCTCTGAGCGCATCGTTTACACCGCTTTCGAGATCGTTGCCGAGAAGTCCGAGGGTGGCGACGCTCTCGCTACCTTCAAGAAGGCTATGGACAACGTCAAGCCCACGCTCGAGGTTAAGCCCAAGCGTGTCGGTGGCGCTACCTATCAGGTCCCGATGGAGGTCAACTCCCGTCGTTCCACCGCTCTGGGTATCCGCTGGATCGTCAACTTCTCCCGTGCTCGCAAGGAGAAGACCATGGCCGAGCGTCTCGCCAACGAGATCCTCGACGCTTCCAACGGCCTGGGCGCTTCCGTCAAGAAGCGTGAGGACGTCTTCAAGATGGCCGAGGCCAACCGCGCGTTCTCTCACTATCGTTGGTAAGTTAAGGTAAGGAACTAACATGGCTAAGCCTAAGTACAAGCTTTCCGATACCCGTAACATCGGCATCATGGCCCACATCGATGCCGGTAAGACCACCACGACCGAGCGTATTCTTTACTACACCGGTAAGACCCACAAGATCGGTGAGGTCCATGAGGGCGCTGCCACCATGGACTGGATGGTTCAGGAGCAGGAGCGCGGCGTAACCATTACCTCCGCTGCTACCACGTGCTTCTGGAACAAGGACGGTAAGGACTACCGCATCCAGATCATCGACACCCCGGGCCACGTTGACTTCACCGCTGAGGTCGAGCGCTGCCTGCGCGTCCTCGATGGCGCTGTCGCCGTCTTCGACGCCGTTGCCGGCGTTCAGCCCCAGTCTGAGACCGTTTGGCGTCAGGCTTCTACCTTCAACGTCCCCCGCATCGCCTTCATCAACAAGTATGACCGCGTGGGCGCCGACTTCTTCAACGCTATCGAGACCATGAAGGATCGTCTCGACGCCAACGCCGTGGCCGCTCAGGTCCCGATGGGCGCCGAGGACAACTTCTGGGGCGTCATCGACCTCGTTACCATGACTGCATGGGACTTCAAGGCCGACGAGAAGGGTATGACCTACCCCGAGCCGATGGACGAGATCCCGGCTGAGTTTGCCGACATCGCTGCCACCAAGCGCGAGGAGCTCCTCGACGCTGCTGCCAGCTTTGACGACGAGCTCATGGAGAAGATCCTCATGGAGGAGGACTTCACCGTCGAGGAGCTCAAGGCTGCTCTGCGCAAGGGCGTTCTGGCCAACGAGCTCAACCTCGTCTTCGTGGGCTCCGCCTACAAGAACAAGGGCGTCCAGGAGCTGCTCGACGCTGTCGTCGACTACCTGCCCAGCCCGCTCGACGTCGAGGCCGTCACCGGTACCGATCCGGACACCGGCGAGGAGATCCAGCGTCATCCTTCCTTCGACGAGCCCTTCTCCGGCCTGGTCTTCAAGATCATGACCGACCCGTTCGTCGGTAAGCTCACCTACGTCCGCGTTTACTCCGGCCGCGCCGAGTCCGGCTCCTACGTTGTCAACGCTTCCAACGGTCAGCGCGAGCGCCTCGGCCGCATCCTCGAGATGAACGCCGCCGAGCGTATCGACCGTGACGACGCTGCCGCCGGCGACATCGTCGCTTGCGTCGGCTTCAAGAACTCCACCACCGGCGACACCCTGTGCGCCGAGGGCAAGGAGATCGTCCTCGAGAAGATCGAGTTCGCTAAGCCCGTTATCGACGTTGCCATCGAGCCCAAGACCAAGGCCGAGCAGGACAAGATGTCCCTGGCTCTGACCAAGCTCGCCGAGGAGGACCCGACCTTCCAGGTGTCCACCAACCACGAGACCGGCCAGACCATCATCGCCGGCATGGGCGAGCTGCACCTCGAGATCATCGTCGACCGTCTGCTCCGTGAGTTCAAGGTTGACGCTAACGTTGGTAAGCCCCAGGTTGCCTACCGCGAGACCGCTGGTCACGACGTCGAGAAGGCTGAGGGCAAGTTCGTCCGTCAGTCCGGCGGTCGCGGTCAGTACGGCCACGCCGTCATCAAGCTCGAGAAGATGGAGGAGGGCTTCGGCTACGAGTTCGTCAACGCTATCGTCGGCGGCGTCGTGCCCAAGGAGTACATCCCGTCCATCGACAAGGGCATCCAGGAGGCCCTGAACACCGGTGTTATCGCCGGCTTCCCGGTCCTCGACGTCAAGGTCACCCTGTTCGACGGTTCTTACCACGAGGTCGACTCCTCCGAGGCCGCCTTCAAGATCGCCGGTTCCATGGCTATCAAGGACGCCCTCAAGAAGTCCGATCCGCAGCTGCTCGAGCCGATCATGGCTGTCGAGGTCGAGACCCCCGAGCAGTACATGGGCGACGTTATGGGCAACCTCTCCGGTCGCCGCGGCAAGATTGAGGGCATGGAGGATCGCAAGAACAGCAAGCTCATCCGTGCCAAGGTGCCGCTGGGCGAGATGTTCGGTTACGCTACCGACCTTCGCTCCCAGACCCAGGGCCGTGCATCCTACACGATGCAGTTCGACTCTTATGAGCCCGCGCCCAAGTCCATCGTGGACGAGGTCATGAGCAAGAACGCCTAAGTTCGAGCTCTCTGTTACGTAATCCTGCGAGAACATCTCTCGCACTCTTTGGAGGTTTAAGTTGGCTACCCAGAAGATCCGCATTCGCCTCAAGGGCTATGATCACGAGGTCGTCGATCAGTCCGCGAAGCTCATCGTCGAGACCGCTCAGAAGACCGGCGCTCGCGTTTCCGGTCCTGTCCCCCTGCCCACCGAGCGCAACCTGTACACGGTTATCCGCTCGCCGCACGTGAACAAGGACTCCCGTGAGCAGTTCGAGATGCGCACCCACAAGCGCCTCATCGACATCCTCGACCCCACCTCGGGCACCGTTGATTCGCTCATGCGTCTCGACCTCCCCGCTGGCGTCGACATCGACATCAAGCTCTAAGCGATATCGCTCATAGCTTAAAGGGCCCCGCTGCCGTTACGGTAGCGGGGCCCTTTTGTTTTGAGTTTAGATTTTGGGATAGCGAATTCGTCTGCCGAGCCGGCGGCTGCGGCGCCCTATTCGCTCAGGGGGCGCAAGGATGCTTCTTCGAAGTGGAAGACGCACAAGCCGCTCTCGGTCTCAATGCATGCGCGGCCGCAATCGTCGACCGTTCTAAATATGCCTCGTGCCAGCTCGTCTCCAGCGGGGGAGCGGGCGATAACGTGCTTCCCGATCCAATTGAGGTGAGCGATATATTCGTCGTGGACGGGCGCGAGCGGACCGGCGTCTTCTTCCTTGGCGTTGAGGCGCTCTGCCCAGGTATCTACAGCGTCTATAACTGCGTGATAGACCTCATCGAGGAGCATGTCGACGGTGGGAACGCTCTCGTTGAGGTCCGAGAGGCCAATTGCCGCCAGGCCGCCATCGGGCACCTCTTGGGGCGTGTAGTTTACGTTGACACCAATGCCGCAGACGGCGAAAGGTTTGCCTTCGTTATCGCGTGCGGCCTCGACCAGAATGCCGCCGAGCTTGCGTCCTCGCGCGACCAGGTCGTTGGGCCATTTGAGGCCAATCTCGTTTGCAAGACCCTGCTTTTCGAGTGCTTCGAGCACCGCTAGGCCGCTGACGGCGGCAAGACCAGAGTACTTTGCGGGATTAACGCATGGACGCAGGACAATCGAAAGCAATAGGTTGCCGGCGGTTGAATCCCACTTGTGGCCGCGCCGGCCGCGTCCTGCCGTTTGCGCGCGGGCGGCAAGTCCTGTGCCGTGCGGCGCACCCTGTTTTCCTGCCTCGAGCAGGTCATCGTTGGTCGATCCGGTTACGTCGACAATCGTTAATTGGGCATCCATAGCGGCTGCTACCTCCTTATTGAATAAGTGAATGACGCAATGGTGTCGAGAGATAGACACAATGTGAAGCCTTTGTCGCATTTGGACAATTTAATGTTAACACGTCAACAAAGACTGAAATGCGTTATCCTCTCTTGGTCGATTTAAACACGTCAACAAC
>CANNPG010000112.1:0-4949 GCA_947507375.1 uncultured Collinsella sp.
CCCTGTTGGGAAACGGGTCTTTGGAAGGGCGGTTAACGTACCAGGAAATTACTCCTCGTCGTTGTCCTTGGCCTCTTCGGCGTCGTCGGTGTCCACGAGCTGGTTGAGCAGCTCATCGAGAGAAGCCATGTCCTCGTTGATGGCACCGTTGGCGGGAGCCTTCTTGTCGTCGATCGGGGCGCCCAGGAGCTCCTCGTCGGCGTCGGCGTGATGCGTCGGAGCGGAGGTACCCAGCAGGATATCGTCCGGACCGTCGGGGCTAAAGACCATCTGCAGCAGCTGCGAGAGGTCTTCCTCGTCGGCAACGTCGTCGTTGTTCTCGAGGATGTAGAGCAAGTCGTGGGCCTCCAGGCCGTCACGGAGCTCCTCGATCGCCTTGGCACCGATGCCATCGATGCGCAGCAGATCCTCCTCGGACTTGCCGACCAGGTCGCCGACCGTCTCGATGCCAACCTCGCTGAACTTGTTGGTCCAACGCTGCGACACGCCCAGGTCGTCGAACAGGTACAGACGAGCCTTCTCGGCGGAGATGGTGTGGCCGTTGCGGGTGAACGAACCGTCAGCACCACCGAACTCGTCGTAGCCGGCCCAGTCGAGCTGCTGCGGGAGCTGCTCGTCCAGGTCCTTGAGCTCCACAGGAGCCCACTCGGGCAGCGACTTGGCGTTGGGCGAAGCCGGGCCGTCGATGTCCACGTAGCCGTCGGCCGTGCGATACGTCAGCTTGGCGTTGGCGTACGGCTTGAGGCCAGTACCAGCCGGGATCTTCTTACCGACAATGACGTTGGACTTAAGGTCGAGCAGGTGGTCGACCTTGCCCTCGATGGCAGCCTCGGTAAGGACGCCGGCGGTACGGATGAACGAAGCGCTCGACAGCCAGGAGTCGATGTTGGACGCGACCTTGAGCGTACCCAGGATGACGGGCTCGGCCACAGGAGCCTGACCGCCCAGACGGGCAACGCGCTCGACCTCGTCGGCGAACTCGTAGCGGTCGACGTACTGACCAAGCAGGTACTTGGAGTCACCGGGGTTGGTGATCTGAACGCGACGCAGCATCTGACGTGCGAGCACCTCGATGTGCTTGTCGTTCAGGTCGACGCCCTGGCTGGTGTAGACGTCCTTGACGCTCTCGACGAAGGTGTGCATCGTCGACTCGATGTCGGTCAGCTTGCGCAGGTTGCGGAAGTTGACGAAGCCCTTGGTGATCTGGTCGCCGGCGCGAACCTCGCAGCCGTCCTCGATCTCGGGCATAAAGCGCACCGAAGCGGGGACGCGACGCTCGTCGAGGACACGGGTGTGATCCTCGGAGTCGGTGAGCGTCAGCACGTACTCGGACTTCTCGGGCTTAATCGAGAGGTGGCCGGAGTACGGAGCCAGCTCGGCCTCGCGACCCAGGATCTTCTCGTTGACGTTGCCGACGATATCGAACATACGGCTGACCGTAGGCAGACCCTGCGTAATATCGTCGACGCCAGCGACGCCGCCGGAGTGAATGGTACGCATCGTAAGCTGCGTACCGGGCTCGCCGATGGACTGGGCGGCAATAATGCCGACGGCAGTACCGATGGCGACCGGACGACGGGTGGAAAGATCCCAGCCGTAGCACTTCTGGCACACGCCGTACTTGGAGCGGCAGGTGAGCAGCGCGCGAAGCTTGACCTTCTTGAGGCCCGCATCGACCATCTTCTGGATGTCGGCGACCTTCTCGATGTAGCCGTCCTGCTCAAAGAGCACGGTGCCATCGGGAGCCACGACGTCCTCGATGAAGCAACGGCCGACGAGGTCGGTGTTGAGGTCGGTGGTGCCGGGAATGATGAGGTTGTAGGTGACGCCCTCGTGCGTACCGCAGTCCTCCTCGCGGACGATGACATCCTGGGCCACGTCGACCAGACGACGGGTCAGGTAACCAGAGTCCGAGGTGTGGGATGCGGTATCGACCAGGCCCTTACGGGCGCCGTAGGTCGAAATGAAGTACTCGAGCGGCAGCAGGCCCTCGCGGAAGTTCGCCTTAATGGGAAGGTCGATCGTCTCGCCGGACATGTCTGCCATCAGACCACGCATGCCGCCGAGCTGACGCAGCTGGGTCTTAGAACCACGGGCGCCGGAGTCGGCCATCATGTACAGCGGGTTCTCCTCGTCGAACATGTCGAGCATGAGTGCTGCGACCTTGTCGGTACAAGCGGTCCACTCGTTAACGACTTCGATGTGGCGCTCCGTCTCGTTGATGAAGCCCTCCTCGAAGTACTCGTTGATCTGGTCGACGTTGGCCTGGGCGCGGTCGAGCAGCTCCTGCTTCTCGGCAGGGATGAGAGCGTCCCACACCGAGATGGTGAGGCCGGCGCGGGTAGCGTAGTGGAAGCCGGAGTACTTGATGGCGTCGAGGATCGGACCGACCTTGGCCTCGGGGTAACGATCGCAGCAGTCCGCAACCAGCTTGGCCACGTCGCCCTTGACCATCTTGTAGTTCATGAACTCATAGTCTTCGGGCAGGCACTGGCGGTTGAAGATGATGCGGCCGATAGACGTCTCGAAGCGCGCGGTCTTGTTGCCGGTGACATCGTAGTCGACAAACTCGTTCTTGCCGTTCTTGACGCGGAAGATACGGGTGCCGTCCTCGTTGATGACGTTGGCATCGGCAGCGGACACGCGGACCTGGATCTTGGCCTGCATGTCGACCTCAGAGCGGCAGTCATAGGCGTGCAGCGCGTCGTCGAAGCTCGAGAACACGTGGTTCTCGCCCGGCAGACCCTCGCGAACCTGGGTCAGGTAGTACACACCGATGATCATGTCCTGCGAAGGGATGTTAACCGGCTTGCCGGATGCCGGCGAGCGCAGGTTGTTCGCAGAGAGCATGAGCACGCGAGCCTCGGCCTGAGCCTGGCTGGACAGCGGCACGTGGACAGACATCTGGTCGCCGTCGAAGTCGGCGTTGAAGGGCGAGCAGACCAGCGGGTGCAGGTGGATAGCCTTGCCCTCGACCAGCACCGGCTCAAAGGCCTGGATGGACAGACGGTGCAGGGTCGGTGCACGGTTGAGCAGCACGACGCGGCCGTCGATGACCTCTTCGAGGATGTCCCACACAAAGGTGGCACCGCGGTCGATAGCGCGCTTGGCGCCCTTGATGTTCTCGACCTTGCCAAGCTCGACCAGGCGCTTCATGACGAAGGGCTTGAAGAGCTCCAGCGCCATGGTCTTGGGCAGACCGCACTGGTGCAGCAGCAGCTTGGGGTCGGTAACGATAACCGAACGGCCGGAGTAGTCGACACGCTTACCCAGCAGGTTCTGACGGAAACGACCCTGTTTGCCCTTGAGGGCCTCGGCGAGCGACTTGAGCGGGCGACCGCCACGGCCAGAGACCGGGCGACCACGACGGCCGTTGTCGAACAGGGCGTCCACGGACTCCTGGAGCATGCGCTTCTCGTTGTTCACGATGATCGCGGGGGCGTCCAGGTCGAGCAGGCGCTTGAGTCGGTTGTTACGGTTGATCACGCGGCGATACAGGTCGTTGAGGTCGGACGCGGCGAAGCGGCCGCCGTCGAGCTGGACCATCGGGCGCAGATCGGGCGGAATGACCGGGATGACGTCCAAGATCATGTTCGCGGGGCTGTTGCCGCCCTTCAGGAAGGCGTCAACGACCTCGAGGCGCTTGACGGCCTTCTCGCGCTTCTGCTTCTGGGAGTCCTCGTCGGCGATGATGGCCTTGAGCTTCTCGGCCTCGGAGGGGAGGTCGATGGCAGCGAGCAGGTCGCGGACAGCCTCGGCACCCATACCACCCTTGAAGTACATGGAGTAGTAGCGGGTCATCTCGCGGAACAGCGGCTCATCGGAGATGAGGTCGCGCTCGGTGAGCTTCATGAAGGCGTTGAAGGCGTCCGTGCGGAGCTGCTTCTCGTCCTTGCACTCTTCCTCGATGTCAACGATGCCAGAGGCGATCTCCTCGGGGGTCAGCGGCTCCTCGTCGGAGAACTCGTCAAAGTTCTCAGGGTCGCCCTGCTCCTTGAGGGACTCGATCTGGCGAGCGCACTCGGCATCGATCTCTTCCAGATCGGCGGCAAGTTCCTCGCGCAGGTCGTCGGCGTCGGCCTCGCGAGCCTCGTAGTCAACCTCGGTGATGATGTAGCTGGCAAAGTACAGAACCTTCTCGAGGTCCTTGGACTTGATGTCGAGCATACGGCTCATCGGGAAGCTCGTGGGGCTCTTGAAGTACCAAATGTGGGACACGGGAGCGGCGAGCTCGATGTGGCCCATGCGGTCGCGACGCACCTTGGCCGAGGTGACCTCGACGCCGCAGCGCTCGCAGACGATGCCCTTAAAGCGGATGCCCTTGTACTTGCCGCAGGAGCACTCCCAGTCCTTGGCGGGACCGAAAATCTTCTCGCAGAACAGGCCGTCCTTCTCGGGCTTGAGGGTACGGTAATTGATGGTCTCCGGCTTCTTGACCTCACCGTGCGACCAGGAACGGATCTGGTCGGCGGAGGCAAGGGAGATCTTTACCGAGTCAAAATCAGTAGCTTCGAAATCTGCCACAGTCAACTACTCCTTATCAGTGGTCGTGGCGGCGACAGCCTCGGGTGCCTCGGCGGTCTCGGCATCCTCGGCCTCGACGTCGGCGTCAACGCCGGCGAGCGCAGCCAGGTCGTCGAGAGCAGAGGTCTCCTCGGCGGTCACAGGGGCGGAGGCGTCCTCGTCGGCATCGTGCATGGGCTCGATGTCCAGCGCGAGGGAACGGATCTCCTTGACGAGAACCTTGAAGGACTCGGGGATACCCGGAACCGGGACGTTCTCGCCCTTGACGATGGACTCGTAGGTCTTGACGCGGCCCACGGTATCGTCGGACTTGACGGTCAGGATCTCCTGCAGGACGTTGGACGCACCGTAAGCGTACAGTGCCCAAACTTCCATCTCGCCGAAGCGCTGGCCGCCGAACTGGGCCTTGCCGCCCAGAGGCTGCT
>CANNPG010000113.1:0-4934 GCA_947507375.1 uncultured Collinsella sp.
ACATGCTCGCTGCCTTGAATCTGAATATCAGTGGCAGTAAACAATCCAGAGTTGATCACCACGATGGCAACGACGACGAGCACGGCAAAGACAGCCAGAACGCCGCCCACGATTTTGCCTTTGCCCGTAACGAGAGAAGCGGCGTCTGACGTTTTATTTGCCATCGCCCCAAGCGAAGACAACGGGTTGACGCCTTTTTTACCCGAAGGCTTCTTGGCGGTAGCCGGCACCGATGTCAGCGAGCGCGGTTTCGATGCGCCCAGCGTGCGACCCGGACGCGCCGCCTTAGTTCCCGTCGAGGGCTTAGGAGTTGCCATAGGACGGGCAGGCTTGGCGCCCATAACAGGCTTTGACGTCACCGAGGGACGCGAGGACTTTTTTGCGGCCGAACGATTACCGAGCTGCGAGCCGACAACCGGACGACTGGTCTGTCGAGCATGCCCGACAGACTTAGAGTGCGCGACGGTATTGCGTTGAGGTTTGGCAGGCGCGCCGGAACGCCCTCCGGCGCGGCGGAAGGTGGGTTTCGATGCTCTAGAAGCCGAGGAATTTAACTTCCGGTCTGAGCTCGATGCCATACGCCTCCCTCACCTTTCCGTGCACATGTCTGATAACCGCGGCAACGTCATCGGCCGAGGCAGTTCCGTTATTAACGATAAAATTAGCGTGAACGGGCGAAACTTCCGCGCCGCCAATCGAAAAACCCTTTAATCCACAATCCTCGATAAGCTTGCCCACGCTCGCATCGGGCGGGTTGCGAAAGACCGACCCGCAGGATGCGCGACCCATGGGCTGTGTACGCTTGCGCCTCGTCAGGTACCGCTCCATTCGCTCGCGAATGTCGGCCTTGGGCGCCGGTTTAAGTTTGAGCACGCACTCGAGGATGATCTCATTGCGGGGAAGGCTACATTCGCGGTAGCCCCAAGTGATCTCGGACCCCGCATAATGCTTGATACCGGATGCCGGGTCAAACGTTACGACATCCTCAACCAGCGAGCCAATCCATTCGGTCCGTGTGCCGGCATTCATAGATATCGCACCGCCGACCGACCCAGGGATGCCAACGGCAAACTCAAGGCCCGAGAGGCTACGCGACAGGGCATCGTTGACCAGGCGCGCAAACATCACGCCCGCACCGACCGTCAGCGTACAACCGTCATCGGCAACAACCGTGCGCTGAAACTCACGTCCGAGCGAAATGACGGCGCCGCGATAACCGCCATCGGCAACCAGCAGATTGGAGCCCTTGCCGATGATGACCCACGGCACCTGCTCGCGATCGAGCACCGCCACGGCGCGGCGGAGGGCATGATAGCTATGGCACGTCACAAAGAGGTCGGCCTTGCCGCCGATACGATAGCTCGTATGACGCGCAAGGCGCTCGTCCTCGATCACATCCGTGTCGATCATGCCCGAGAGCGCCATGACGGCGTTAAACAGACCCATTAGGCTTAAGCGTCTTTCTTGGCAGTCAGATACTCAATGAACTCGGGACCGACGGTCGTAACGTCACCGGCACCCATAGTGAGCAGCAGGTCGCCCGCGCCCACCATCTGCTCGAGCTCCTGATTGAGCTCAAGACGGCTGGAGCAGTACACGACCTCCTTGCCAGGATGCTTGGCGCGCACGGTATCGGCGAGCATCTTAGAGGTGACACCCGGAATGGGCATCTCGCCAGCCGAGAACACATCAATCAGCAGCAGTTTATCGGCATTGGCAAATGCATCGGCAAAGTCGTCGCACAGGGCCTGCAGGCGCGAATAGCGGTGCGGCTGGAACACGACGTCGACGTGCTTGTAGCCCAGCGACGAAGCGGCAGCAAGCGTCGCCTTGATCTCGGTGGGGTGATGGCCGTAATCATCGACCACGGTGATGCCATCGATATCGCCCACGTGGGTAAAGCGACGACGGACGCCCTCAAAGCTCGAAAGCGCCTTGGCGGCGGCGTCGATGTCAAGGCCCAGGACATGGGCGACGGTGAGCACCGCCGTGGCGTTGAGCATGTTGTGGCGACCGGGATTACTCTTGATCTCCACAGCGTGCTCAGTGCCGTCCTCAAAGCGAACGATAAAGTCGCTCTGGATGCCCTTGACATCCGGGTGCATGCAGACGATGTCGTTGCTCTCGGCAAAGCCGTAGGAAAGCACGTGACGGCCCGTCGACTTGGCGAGCTCGACCAGATGCGGGTCCTCACCGCAGACGATGACGGTGCCGTCCTCGCCCACCAGGCTCATGAATTTGGCGAAAGTCGCCTCGATCTCCTCGATACCCGAGTAGTGATCGAGGTGGTCGGCCTCGACGTTGGTCACAATGACCACGTTGGGGTTCAGGAACAGGAAGGAACTGTCGGACTCGTCGGCCTCGGCGACAAAGTAGTCGCCCGAGCCGTTCTTGCCGTTCGTGTCATAGCCCTCGACGATGCCACCGATCAGGAAGCTCGGATCCAGACCCATGCGGTCGAGCATGGTGGCGCACATCGAAGACGTGGTGGTCTTGCCATGCGTGCCGGCAACAGCGACGGTGGTGTAGCCGTGGCCCAAAGCAGAGAGCATCTTGGCACGGGGCCACACGGGAATACCAAGCTCGCGAGCGCGCACGAGTTCAGGGTTGGACTCCGGAATAGCGGTGGAGACAACAACCACGTCGGGCTTGACCTCGTCGATCGTGGCGGCCTCATGGCCCACATGCACCTTCACACCAGCGCGGGTAAGCTGGCGGATATAACGTGACGTCTTAAGGTCGGAGCCGGTAACGGCATAACCGCGCTCGTGCAGAACGAGGGCGATGCCGCTCATGCCGGCGCCGCCGATACCGATAAAGTGGGCGCTCTTAAACTCGGGCGCGGAGGTTGCAGTCTGGGAATCAGCCATGTGCTCGTGTACTCCTTGCGTAAACACTGCCTGTAACCCGTTAACTGTACCGCACCTACCGCATCAGCGCGAGGGCGACCGACGATATCCCGTCTAACTAACGCAAACCCTCTACCGCATCCGCCAGAAGAGCGGCGGCCCTATCCTGAGCCAGACCACGCGCCGCCTGACGCATGGCGTCGCGTGCCGCCGCGTCATCGACCAGGTGCAGCAGCTCATCGGCAAAGGCAGAACCGTCGATATCGGCATCGGCGCAGAGCACGCCGGCCCCGGCGTCGACCAGATAACGAGCATTGGTGGTTTGGTGGTCGGCCGTCGCATGCGGATACGGCACGAGCACCGAGGGCACGGCGAGCGCAGCGATCTCGGCCACGCTCGATGCGCCCGAACGCGAGAGCGCCAAATCGGCAGCAGCCAGCATATCGCCCATGTTGTCGATGTAAGGCTGGACGCGGTAACGCTTCGCCTCCTCGGGCGTCAGCGCCAAAGCGCGCTCGGTCTCCTCAAAGCCGTCGGCACCCGTCGAATGCAACACATAGAGGTTCTTGCGCGAAAGCAGCTCGTTTTTGAGCGAAACCACACGCTCGTTGAGGTGTTGGGCGCCAAGTGAACCGCCAAAGACGAGCAGCAGCGTAGCGTGCTCGGGAACGCCAAGTGCCTTGCGGCCGCGAGCGCGATCGCCCTCGATCACCGAGCGACGTACGGGGTTGCCGGTCATGAGCACGTGGTCAGGGTCACCTTCGCGCTCAAAGACCGAACGCGCTGCCGGCACCGAGATGCACACGCGGGCGGCGTGGGAGTTCATCATCTTGTTGGCCAGGCCCGGAACAGAGTTCTGCTCATGCAGCAGATACGGAACGCCCGCGCCCTTGCACCACCCCAGCAGCGGAACCTCGACATAGGCACCAAAACCAATGGCGGCATCGGGCTTGCCGACCTTTGAGAAATGACTGGCGAGCGCACGCTTGGCTTTGTTGACACGCCACAGCGAGGTCAGCGCCGTCCAAGGACGGGAGCGGTCGAAGCCCGTGACCGTAATGGGCACAAAATCAAACCCAGCCTCGGGGACCAGACGACCCTCGAGCTTGCGCGACTGGCCCACGAACACAACGTGGTGACCACGGTCACGCAGCTCTTCGGCCAAGGCGAGCGCGGGGTTGATGTGTCCTGCCGTGCCGCCGGCTGCAATAGCAACGGTCATTTTATCGGTCATGGTAGTCCCTTCGTACACGCGGTCCCTGGTCGTCGGTGCGCAGACGCGCCGACGGGTCCGAGTTCAAATCGATTCGATTATATCCGCCGCCCGCGTTGCGAGGGCTGGGGCGCTGCGGACGGCCTTGCGGAGCCGTTCGCGAGCGTGGACGAGCTGCCGGCTCGGATGCAGAACCATCCAGAACGGTAAAGCCGCTACGCGAAGGTCGTTCACCGCGCACATGGGCTACGCCGGCGGTGCTCTCGTCCATAACGGCAAAGCTCTCACGGCGACGGTCATACTCATCGCGGCGGGCGCTCTCGTACGAAACGCGCAGGATCAACCCGGCAAGCATAAGCGACACAATAATCGACGAACCGCCGTAGCTAATAAACGGCAACGGTTTGCCCGTCATGGGAAACACGTTGAGGATGCCCAGCGCGTTAATCAAAAACTGCACCGCGAGAATGACCGCGGAGCCAGACGCCATGAGCGCGCCCCGGCGATCGGTCGCCTGCTCGGCAATGCGAAACGCCGAGTAGATCAGCATCGCAAACACCAAGAAGAACAGCACGGTTCCGACAAAACCGACTTCCTCGCCAATGATGGCCAGGATGTAGTCGTTGTGCGCTTCGGGCAGATACGAGTACTTCATGGTTGAGTTGCCGATGCCGCGGCCGAACAGACCGCCCGAGGCAAAGGCCATGATGGCAAGCGTGGCCTGATAGCCGTCACCATACTCGTCGGCCCAAGGGTTCAAGGCAACCTGAATACGCACCATACGGTACGGCTCTGCGACAAGCGCAATCACGATCACGAGAATGCCGAAGATTAGCACGCCGATGATAAATCTGGGGTCGAGACCCGCAAAC
>CANNPG010000114.1:0-4882 GCA_947507375.1 uncultured Collinsella sp.
AAAGCCGCCAATGATGAAACGTTTTTTCTATCCCTGAAGACCCTTGTGCGGCATTCATACTCCCAAGCTGGGCAAACGTTTTATCAAGGTTGACTACATATCCCGGGCAGGACTGTGCCCCTCCAAAATATGCACCGTTCGCCGCCAAAAATCGACCGTTTGCGGCACCGTGATACCACTCGGCCGTCCATGGTGCCGACATTTGTGCGACATCCGACTTCGTGGTGCAAAGGTGCAAGTCCAAGTGCAGCACCCCCGGTGTGCCACATGCGGGTAAACTAGAACCTTATATAGAAACATCTGAACCCTAACCGCAGCAAAGGAGGCCCCATGGCATTCGATCCCATTCAAGAGGATTGCCATCGCCTCGTTCTTGAGGCCTTGCGCCGCGACAATATCCCGCTCACCGACGGTGCCGCCGTAGAGCGTCTGATGGAGCAATTCACCCGCAACCCCGCACCGCTCATCGTGCACGACCGCGACCGCGCCGGGCATCTGATTGCCAAGGTAGTCGAGGCCGTCGACTACCGCATTCCCTTTATCCCTGACGATGCCCAGGCAGAGCAGGAAGAGGCAGCTGCCGAGAACATGCTCCGCGAGGCGGCCACACTCGATCCGGCCAACTGGGATGCCCAGCGCATGCTGACGGCGCTCACCGCCGAATCCAACGAGGAATACGTGCAGTATCTGGTGTCCAAGTGCGACGAGGTGGAGCACGATCTGGCGCTCAAGATCGCCTCGGCGCAGGACCCCTACGAGCGCGAGGCCGCAGGCGACCTTATGCGCCGCCCCTACCTGCGCTGGCTTGCCGCCCTTGCGTCACGCGCCCTCATTAGCGGACGCTACCGCATGTCGCTCGAAGCCGCAAATCGCAGCTTGGACTTTGCCCCCAACGATCCCGCTGGTGTCCGGCACACCGCGATGCTCGCCATGGCGAAGCTCGAATACCCTGCCGAGGAGCTCAAGCGCTTTCGCTCCGCACACTCCGTGCCGTACCTCGCGAATACCCCACTGCGCCGCCGCCCCAAAGATGCGGAGCGTGACTTGGACCCGTGGACGCTCATCGCGCTGATGAGCGCTGCCTGGCGCGAGCTGGACTACGAGGGCGCCGAGCACTACTTGCGCATCCTTGCGCGCTCGTGTCCGCACGCAGCCGAGGCACTCTACTTCCAAACCGAGTTTCCCGATGGCGTCTATGCCCGCGTCAACGTGGGCGTGGGCTCGACCGACGAGCTTGTCCTTGCGCTGTCCGAGGCGACGCCGGTACTGCAGGAGGGCCTGGGCGCCCCCGACAACGCCAGTTTTGCCGCCTGGGTCGCCACCAACGATATCGTGCGTTCCCAAATCGATGAGCGCATACTGCGGGCGGCCGAGCAGGGTTTGCCGTTTAAGGGAGGAGACCTCTAATGGATCCGAGCGTCTACATCCCCGCCTACCTGGAGCGCACCTATCTGGCGTCGCACCCCGAGCTCACCGATGCAGCACGCGAGCTTGTCCATAACGACGTGAACGTCAACCCTCATAAGTATGCGCAGTCCGAGCATGCCCAGGCGCTGCTGTCCTATGCCGGTGTTCATCGCCACCTGCTCGACGAGCTCCATCGCATCGAGGACATGGGCAGCGACGAGGAGTTTGAGCAAACGCGCAACCGCCTGTTCGACGATATGCGCGATGAGCTGCTCAAGATCGTCCGCGTCGATGCGTATGTCCTCGATGCCCAGCTGCTCGCCATCATTTTGGCGGACACGCCCGTCGACGCCTGCCTAGGCGACCTGATGAAGCTCGAAGCGACCACGGCCGATTACCTGCAGCAAAGCGTGCCCGGGTTCGACATGGAAGCCCCGCACTACTGGGCCAATAATGTTTTGACCGACGGTGTCACCGCAGCAGACCTTACCGTGAGCGAGCCGGCTCTTATCGGGTGGCTCCACACGCTCGAGGCCATCTCGCAGCTGTGCATGGCGAGCGCCCGCTACCGCGCTGCTGCCAACTACGCCCGCCGCGTCCTTAAGGCGGAAGGCTACCCCACCCGAGCCACAGGCACCGTGTTGCTCGCCCTCGCTCGCCTGGAAGACCAGGACGGCTTTTTTGCCCTGGCTCACCAGCTCGAGGAACAGGTGGGAGCTGATGCACTCGAGAACTCTCCTTGGTATCTGCTCGCCCGCACGATTCTGCTGTTCAAAACGAACAAGATGCGCCCGGCGACACGCGCGCTGCGCGAGTTTGCCAACCGCTGTGAGGGTGGCGCGTTCTTCTTGCTGAATCCCATGTACCAGACACCGTACCTTCCCTGCCGACCCGAGCCGCGCGACCCCTGGGACCTCTCGCACCAGGCGGTTTGGGAAGCCGACGGCATTATCTCGGACACCCCCGACTTTGCCCCCTGGGCCAATGCCTGCGAAGACGTGTCGCAGCTTGCCCAGGAATTTGCGCGCCGTTACGGCTTTTAACGGCGCAAACGCCACGACCATGTCATTCACGTTAGGAACGGCTTCATGAATCTCCGCTCATCTCTTGCCTGTACCTCGAGCGATATCGCCCGCTGGGGGCTGCGCTCCGTCCTTAAGCGCCAGGGCGGCGTACTCCCCGGCCGCATCGCCATGAAGATCGACCCCGAGCTGCTGAGCGACCTCGCCGGCCTTGTCGACCGCAGCGTGGTAATCACCGGCACCAACGGTAAGACCACCACTTCGAACCTCATCGCCGACGCCGTTGCCGCCAGCGGCGCCACCGTGGTATGCAACCGCGCCGGCAACAACATGGAGCCGGGCGTGGTGGGCGCACTGCTCGAGGCGCGCAGCGGCCTCAAGCGAGCCGGCGGCGGCAAGCGCGTGGGCGTTTTTGAATGCGATGAGCTTTACACCGTACGCGTTCTGCCCAAGCTCAAGCCGACGCACTTTGTGCTGCTCAACCTGTTCCGCGACCAGCTGGATCGCTATGGCGAGATCGATCACACCCAGGAGGTCATCGCCCACGCGTTGGAACTTTCGCCGGCAACGACGCTCATCTACAACGCAGACGACCCGCTGTGTGCCTCGATTGCTGCGCGCGTTCCCAACGCGAGTATTGCCTTTGGCATCGATGGCGCCACCAACACCGAGTCCGACCGTATTAGCGACTCGCGCTTTTGCTCACAGTGCAACGCGCCGCTGGAGTATGACTACGTGCAATACGGCCAGCTCGGCGCCTACCATTGCCCCTCGTGCGGCTGGGCCCGCCCTGCGCTTGTCCGTCGCGTGACGGGCGTGGAGCTCGGCTGCGACGGCTACGGCTTTGACCTGGTCTTTGGATCTGCGCCCGACGCGGCGGCCGTACACATCGCCACACGCTACAACGGTCTGTACATGGTCTATAACGTTGCCGCCGCCTTCTTTGCCGCACATGAGTTGGGCGTGGACCCGGCGCATCTGCAGCCCACGCTCGATGCCTACGTCCCCGCCGGCGGACGTATGGGCCGCTGGGATATCGCCGGCCGCACCGTCGAGGCCAACCTGGCCAAGAATCCCGTAGGCTTCGATCGACAGATCCAGTCCATTAAGACGGCGGGCGGCAGACTCTGCGCTTTCTTCCTCAACGACAACGACGCCGACGGACACGATGTATCGTGGATCTACGACGTCGACTTTGAGCGCATCGCCGACACGCCGGGTCTTGTCGCCTTTGCCGGAGGCACGCGCGCGCACGACATGCAGGTGCGTCTCAAGTACGCCGGCATCGATGCCGCGATTATCTCGGACGTCGCGCAGGCAATTGGCGCCGTGGCAGACGAGGCCGCCAATGACACCTTCTACGCCGTCGCCAACTACACGGCCTTCCCGCCGCTGGTCAAGGAGCTCGACGGGCTGAAAGGCGCTGCCGCCGACGCTGTTGCCGGGCGCGCCGTAGCCCGTGCCGACGGCAGCGCTCTTCCTGTCGGCATCGCGCCAGTCGAGCTTTCGCGCCCGCTGCGCATCGTATACCTGTATCCCGATGCCCTTAACCTCTACGGCGACGGCGGCAACGTCATCGCCCTCGAGCGCCGCTGCGCCTGGCGTGGCATTCCCGTGCGCGTGGACGAGGTCCGTATGGGTGAGACGCTCGATCTCACCGACGCCGACATCGTCATGATGGGCGGTGGCTCCGACCGCGACCAGCTGGCGGTTGCACATGAACTGCTCGCTCAAAAAGACAAGGTCGCATCCTATGTTGAGGACGGCGGCTCGCTGCTTGCCATCTGTGGCAGCTATCAGCTGCTCGGCCGTTCGTACTATATGGGCGAAGATCGCATCGAGGGTCTGGGGGTCATTGCCGCCGAAACCGTACGCGGCTCCGATCGCCTGATCGGCAACGTAGCCGTCAAAACCGATCTGGCAGCTGAGCCCTTTGTGGGATTCGAGAACCACGGTGGCCGCACGCTTTTGGACGCCGAGGCCACGCCGCTCGGAACGTCTGTCGTCACAGGCACCGGCAACAACGGCGACGACGGCTTTGAGGGCCTCATCTACAAGGGCGTCATCGGCACGTACCTGCACGGACCGGCACTGCCCAAGAACCCCGAACTCGCCGACTGGCTCATTACCCACGCCCTCGAGCGCCGTGGCGACGCGCAGGCCACAGCCCTGCTGCCGCTCAAGCCCCTCGACGACACCTACGAGCGCGCCGCCCACGACGCCGCCATGAAGCTCCTCCCCTAACACCCCACCACCACAAAGGGGACAGGCACCTTTGTGGTGGTTTTGCCCCATCCCAGCTGTTTGTCTCAATCTGTAACATCTAGACCGTTAAAAGTCGTCTTACTGTTACAGAATGAGATGTTCGTCCCGACGCCTGCCTTTTGTCTCGATCTGTAACACATAAAGCCGATTTGCCCGCCCAGATGTTAAAGATAGAGATGTTTGAAGAT
>CANNPG010000115.1:0-4826 GCA_947507375.1 uncultured Collinsella sp.
GTAACAAGACAGTTGAGTCCACACTAACATCTGTCTGCCCAGCGTTCAGGGTGAACGTTTAGTTAGATTATGCGCGATTGCTTACGACAGGTGAACGTTCACTTGAATAATATCCTTGAACGGTCGATTTTTACCGCTGAACGGACACAATTGAGATCCTCACACCTATTTTCTACTGGTAAAGGTGCCATGCTGGACAGCCATGAGATAGGTGAACGTTTATCAGATTTTCCAACATATTCACTTAACCACGAAACGAAAAAGCCCCGCCGGGAACACTCCCGATGGGGCCGATGACATCTCGCTATGCTTGGGCGCACTTGCCGCTACAAGCAGACGCCGTCCTTCCAGATACTGATCTCGTGACAGCCACGGCGCTCAGCACTCGTGAGCTTACCGCTCGCCGTCTCCAGCACCAGCTGGTACAGATCGTGGGCAGCCTCGTCGAGCGTGCGCTCACCCGTGGCAATCACGCCAGCGTTAAAGTCCATCCAGTTGGCCTTGTGGTCGCACAAACGCTGATTGGTGAACACCTTGAGGGTAGGCGCCGGCGCGCCAAACGGTGTGCCGCGGCCGGTCGAGAACAGAATCACGTGGCAGCCGGCAGCCGTCAACGCCGTGGTGGATACCATGTCGTTGCCCGGACCGCACAGCATGTTCAGGCCGTGTTTATTTGCCTGGCCGGCATACGGCAGCACGTCGACGATGGGGGCAGATCCGCCCTTTTGCACGCAGCCGCAGCTCTTGTCCTCGAGCGTGGTAATACCGCCGTCCTTGTTGCCGGGACTCGGGTTCTCGTAGACAACCTCGCCGTGACTAATAAAGTAGTCCTTAAATCCATTGAGCATGTCGGAGGCAGCGTTAAAGACCTGCTCGTTCTCGCAACGGTCGAGCAGGATACTCTCGGCGCCAAACATCTCGGGCACCTCGGTAAGCACCGACGTGCCGCCACGGGCGACGACCATATCGCTCACGCGACCGATCGTGGGGTTGGCGGTAATGCCCGAAAGACCGTCGGAGCCGCCGCACTTAAGACCAATAACCAGCTCGGAAGCCAAAATGGGCTCACGCTTGGCTTGCTTGGCCAGGTCAGCCAGCTCGGCCAGAATCTTGTGGCCCTCGACCTGCTCGTCGGCAACGTCCTGGCAGGTGAGGAAGCGGACGCGCTCGTGATCGAAGTCACCGAGCTCGTCGAGCACCTGCTGGTGTGTGCAGTTCTCGCAACCGAGCGACAGGAACAGCACGCCGGCCGCATTAGGATGACGCGAGAGCGCCACCAGCAGACGACGCGTCTGGACATGGTCGGCGCCGGTCTGCGAGCAGCCAAAGGGATGCGGGAAGTAGTAAACACCCTCCAGCGAGCCATCGACCAGATCCTGGGCCTGCTCGCACATGGCACGGGCGACTTCGTTGACACAGCCGACCGTGGGGATGATCCACAGCTCATTACGCGTCGCGGCACGACCGTCGGCGCGGCGGAAGCCCATAAAGGTCTCAGGCTCAACGGGATCCACGACCGGATGCGTGGGGTTGTAGGCGTACTCGACCTCGCCCGAAAGGTTGGTCTTCACATTGTGCGTGTGGAGCCACTGACCGGGCTGGACATCGCCCGTCACATGGCCGATAGGAAGGCCGTACTTGATGACGTCCTCCCCTGCGGCAATCGCGCGCACCGCCATCTTATGGCCCTGCGGAATATCCTCCACGGCCACGACCTCGCCCACCCCGGGAACCGCGACGGCAGTGCCCTTGGCAAGCGGCGACAGCGCAACGATCACGTTATCGGCCGGATTGATCTGGATAGTATTCATTACAAATGGTCCTAACCCTACAGGTTGAGCAGAAGTCGAGACGCGGGCACGCCGTCCCGCGCCCGCGTCTGCGCCGGAAATTTACGCCTGAGCGTTGGCGAAGGCCTGCTTGGCGCCCTCGGCACGCACGACAGCGAGCGCGCTGACGACAAACTCCTCAAGACCTGCGATCTGCGTAAGGTCCTCGCCCCACATCTGCTCGTTGGTGAGCACGTCGTGCACCAGCTGGGCATCGTCGGCGCCGGCATGGGCGGCGTAGAAGTCGAGCACGAAGGCGTCGTCCTGAGCGGTGTACTCGGTGCCGTCGGAGCGACGCAGGTGCAGGCCGTCGCCCTCACGGGACACGAGCTCCTGCGTGTAGAAGGAGATGAGCGTAGCGAGGCTCGTCGCCAGGCACTTGGGCAGGTTGCCGGTCTCGGCAACGTAGTCCTTGAGCGTGGGCAGGTCGCGAGCGCGCCACTTAGCCGTGGAGTTGAGGCAGATGGAGAGCAGCGCATGATCAATAAACGGGTTGTCGAAGCGGTTTTCGACGGCGGCGGCAAAGGCCTTGCAGTCCTCGACATCCAAGTCGGCGGCAAGCGTCGGAATGACCTCGTCGTAGAGCATGGTGTTCATGAAGCCGCGAATGGTCTCGTCATGCATGCAGTCGCGCACGATATCAAAGCCGGCAACCCAGGAGCCCGGAACGAAGGCGGTGTGGGCACCGTTGAGGATGCGGACCTTGCGCTTTTTGTACGGGGTGACGTCGGGAGTCACAAAGACACCCGGAAGACCAGCCTTCACAAAGGGAAGCTTCTCGGCAAGCGACTCGTCGCCCTGGATGCCCCACATCTGGAAGGGCTCGCGCACGGCCAGGAAGGGATCCTCGTAGCCCAGACGCTCAGCCACCGCGGCGGCCTCGGATGCGTCGCGGATACGGCCCGGTACGATGGTGTCGACGAGCGTGGTGCAGACGGTGCAGTCGTTGGCCATCCACTGCGCAAACTCGTCCTCCCAGCCCCAGTCGCTCACATACTGGTTCATGATGCGCAGCAACTCCTCGCCGTTGTGATCGATGAGCTCGCAGGCGAGGACGATGACGCCCGGCTTACCGGCAGCCCAGCGGGTGTGGAGCACCTGGGCAAGCTTGGCGGGGAAGCTCGCGGGTGGCATGTCGTCGGCCTTGCAGGACGGGTCATAGGCGATACCGGCCTCGGTGGTGTTGGAGACGATAATCTCCAGGTCGTCAGAGACGGCGACCTCCATCATGGCGCGGTAGTCGTCCTCGCGGTACGGGTTGATGCAGCGGCTGCAAGCGCTAATCACGCGGGACTCGTCGACCGTGTTGCCGTCCTCCTTGCCGCGCACCAGCACGGTATACAGGTCGTCCTGGGCATTGATACCGTCGGCAAAGCCAAAGGCGCCGCTGATGGGCTGGACCATGACGATCTTGCCATTCCAGCCGGTCGCCTCGTTACCCATGTCAAAGAAGCGGTCAACGAAAGCGCGTAGGAAGTTGCCCTCGCCAAACTGCAGAACCTTCTCGGGAGCATCCTTGGGCAGCAAATAGCCCTTGTAGCCGATCTTCTCGAGCGCATCGTAGCTGATGTTCTCCATCTGTGTCTCTCCTTAGATAGCTGTTAGCGTGCAAGCAAAACGGGGGCGCCGCGTGTGGCAACGGCGCTCCCGAGTTCGATGTGATTCGATGCAGGCTTATGCCTCGACGGTGTCCAAATCAAAGCCAAAGTAGCGGACCGCGTTGTTGTAGCTGATGTCGCGCACGATACTGCCCAGCAGCTCCATGTCGGCCGGGTACTTGCCCTGCTCGACCCACTCGCCGATCACGCTGCACAGCACGCGACGGAAGTACTCGTGGCGCGGATAGGACAGGAAAGAGCGGGAGTCGGTAAGCATGCCCACAAAGTTGCCCAGCACGCCCTCGTTAGCCAGAGCCGTAAGCTGCTCGCGCATGCCGACCTCGTTGTCGTTGAACCACCAGGCGGAGCCGTTCTGGATCTTACCGGCGGTCGGAGCCTCCTGGAAGCAGCCCATGACGGTATCGATCATGGTGTTATCGATGGGGTTCAGGCTGTACAGGATGGTCTTGGGCAGGCCGCAGGTCTCCTGGATGGAGTTGAGGAAATCGGCGAGCTGGTCGGACGGCGTGTAGTTGGAGATGCAGTCGTAGCCGGTGTCGGGACCGAGCTTGGCGAACATGGCGCGGTTGTTGTCGCGCTTGCAGCCAAAGTGCAGCTGCATGGCCCAGCCCAGACGGACATACTCACCGGCAACGAACTGCATAAAGGCAGTCTTGTACTTGAGGACTTCTTCCTCGGTGAGCGGCTCAGCAGCCAGGCCCTTGGCAAAGATGGCCTCGATCTCGTCGGCGGTAGCCGGGACGTACATGACGTAATCGAGTGCGTGGTCGGAGGCGCGGCAGCCCAGCTCGTGAGCAACGTCGTAGCGCTTGGAAATGGCAGCCTTCATGCCCTCAAAGTCGCTGACCTCAACGCCGGCAACCTCGGAAAGGTGCTTGCAGTAGTCGGCGAACTCCTGGCCACGCTCGATGCGCAGGGCGGCATCGGGGCGCATGGCGGGAACGACCTGGACGTCAAAACTGTCGTCGGCGGCAATCTTCTTGTGCCACTCAAAGCTGTCGGCGGGGTCGTCGGTAGTGCAGATCATGCGGACGTTGGACTGCTTGATCAGGTTACGGCAGGTAAAGCTGGCCTCAGCGAGCTTGGCGTTGGCAAGGTCCCAGACCTCCTGAGCGGTTTTGCCGTTCAGGACGCCCTCGTAGCCAAAGTAACGCTTAAGCTCCAGGTGGCTCCACTCAAAGACGGGGTTGCCCACACAGCGACCCAGGGTCTCGGCCCACTTTTGGAACTTCTCGCGAGCAGGGGCGTCGCCAGTGATAAAACGCTCGTCGACGCCGTTGGCACGCATCAGACGCCACTTGTAGTGGTCGCCGCCCAGCCAAACCTCGGTGATGTTCTCAAAACGCTTGTCGTCCCAGATCTCCTTGGGAGAAATGTG
>CANNPG010000116.1:0-4815 GCA_947507375.1 uncultured Collinsella sp.
GTCGGGCGCTTACTATGCGGCCGTCGTAATCCCCAAGAGCTTTAGCTCCGACATGATGACGCTTTTCTCGACCGACGTGAAACACGCCGATATCGAGTTTTACGAGAACCAGAAGGCCAACGCCATTGCGCAGATCGTGACCGAGAAGGGTTCGAGTGCCGTTCAGAGCCAGGTTAACGAAACTTTTACCGAGACCATTACGAGCATCGGTCTTAAGACGGTGTCCAGCCTGCTCGACTATATGAGCACCGACCAGGTGAGCAACTTTATCGCCAATCTGTCCTCGACGCTGGGCGATTCGGTCCAGGACCTGCAGGACGTTCAGGCCAGTGCAACGTCGCTTGCGGGCATTTTGAGTTCTACGTCCGATTCACTGACATCGGCGGGCGGCATGCTCAAACAGTCCGGATCGACCGAGGAGTCGGTGAAGCAGCTCATGCAGCATGCCGAGAGCGGTATTGCCGATTCCGAGCAAGCGCTCAAGTCTGCCAGCGATGCGATCGATGCCGCTATTGATGGGAGCGCAGGTTCGTTCGATAACGTTTCTACCGAGCTCGCAAAGGCATTCGACGCTGCAAACAAGCATGTCAATCTTACGGTGTCTCAGCTCAACGATGGTGCAACGTCACTCAAGAACCGTGCCGACGAGATTGATGCCACGGCGAATGAGCTCCGTAGTCTTGCTGGCCAGGTGAGTAACGATAAGCTCAAGGCAGGGCTTGAGGACGCGGCTGCTGAGCTTGACAAAACCGCGACGGAGTACCGCAACAATGCCAATGAGCTGACGAACATCGCGACGTCGCTCACGAAGAGCATGGCCGAGGTCAACAGCTCGCGTGCCGAGGTCGACCAGGCCATCGCCGATGCCAAGGCGGGTATCTCGGGTGCCAAGTCCGACTACGATTCTACGTTCTCGGTTAAGGCCAAAGAGCTCAAGAAGACCATTTCGGGCGTTCTGGATTCCCTGAACGGTATCTCGGGTGACCTAGATAGCGCCGTGAGCGGTCTGACCGACGCCTCTGGTTCGCTCGCGAAGGGTCTCTCCAAGGCTGCAAGGCTCGTCAACAAGGCTTCCGATCAGCTGGGTGAGGCATCGGACAAGATTAGCGCGTTCAAGGACGAGCTCGACGGTGCCCTTATGTCGGACGATCTGGCCACGATCAAGACGATGATCGGCAACGACCCCGATGGCCTCGCCGTGTCGCTTTCCGGCCCCGTTGCGCTCGATCGCAAGCCGGTCTATCCGATCCGCAACTACGGCTCGGCCATGGCGCCGTTCTACACGATTTTGTCGCTGTGGGTGGGCTCGATTGTTCTGGCGGCCATGATGAAGGTCTCGGTTGACGATGAGCTCATCAACGAACTCATTCCCGTGCGCTTGCACGAGATCTACCTGGGCCGTTATCTGTTCTTTGGCGGTCTGGCCTTGCTGCAGGCAACGCTCGTGTGCGCGGGCGACATTCTGTTCTTTGGCATCCAGTGCGACAACCCCCTGCAGTTTGTGCTTGCCGGCTGGGTCGCGAGCCTCGTGTTCTCCAATATCGTCTACACGCTCACGGTATCGTTTGGAGATATCGGCAAGGCCCTCGCCGTCGTGCTGCTGGTCATGCAGGTCGGCGGTTCGGGCGGTACGTTCCCCATCGAGATGACCGGTCCCGTGTTCCAGGCGATCTATCCGTTCCTGCCGTTTACCCACGGCATCAACGCCATGCACGCCGCCATGGCCGGTGCCTACCATATGGAGTACTGGGTTGAGTTGGGCATTCTGGCGAGCTATCTGATTCCGTCGCTGGCCCTGGGCGTCGTCTTCCGCCGCCCGGTTATCAAAGCCAACGACTGGATCATCGAAAAGCTGGAGTCAACCAAATTAATCTAGTTACGCGGTTTTACCAAACCGCGTAACGGCTCGACGCTGCAAACGGCCCCAAGCGGCAATCTGACGTTCAATTTCAAGGGCGCGACCAGAAGGTCAGCGCCCTTTCATTTCACGTCACCTTGCTCGCTTGGGGCCGTTTTCGCTGACGTTGACGGAACATCGAGGTTATTCAAGTCGGTACTTTAGTGGGCTGGATTGCGATGCAACGCCGGTTGTTGCTACAGTAGCGGGGCGTGCCGGGGGTCCGGTGCGCCCTGCTTTTATTTGACCATGAGGCGGCACGCAGCCATGCGCGTGCGGACACCACGCCCAGATTGAGCGCGAGGATGCCCTATGGCCCAGCATGCCACTGACAATATCGAAATGATGCCCGATAGCCCTGTTGCTCGCGAGGACCTGGGCGCGGGCGGCACCTCCCGCGGCGCCGGCGCTCGCTCGCCGCTGTTCTGGAAAGTCCTGCTGCTTTCGGTGGCAGTCGTCTGGGGCTACTCCTTTACGACCATGAAGGACGCGCTCGACACCATTCCGGTGTTCGAACTGCTCTACGTGCGCTTTCTGCCTGCGGCGTTGGTCATGTTTTTCATCTTCCACAAGCGCATCATCGCGCACCTCAACGCCCGCAACCTTATCGTCGGACTTGGCATGGGCGCACTTATGTGGGCCGCCTACGCCCTGCAGACAGTCGGTCTGGCGCACACCACGGCGGGCAAGAATGCTTTTTTGACGGGCACGTATTGCATCGTTGTGCCGTTCGCGAGCTATTTTCTGAGCGGCGAAAAACTCACCCGCTATAACCTGGGCGCGGCGCTGCTGTGCTTGGCGGGCATTGGCTTGGTGGCGCTCGATAGCGTTGAATTCAACATCGGTGATGTCATTACGCTGGCGGGTGCGGTCTTTTTCGCCATCCAGATGGCGGTGACTGCCAAGTACGGTCGCAAAATGGACATCAACGTCATCACGTTTTGGATGTTTGTGGGCAACGGCGTGCTGAGCCTGGCAACGTCGCTGCTATTCGAGACCCAAGCGCCTCTGTCCGTGTGGACGCCGAGCTTTATCAGCGCGATGGCGTTTCTCTCGGTTGGTTGCACATGCGCGGCTCTGCTCATCCAAAACGTCGGCCTGGCGCATGTCTCGGCCTCGACGGGCTCACTGCTCCTTTCGATGGAGTCGCCTTCGGGCGTGCTGTTCTCGGTGCTGCTGATGGGGGAGGCGCTCACCTCGCGCCTGCTCGCCGGCTTCGCGCTCATCTTTCTTTCGATTATCTTGAGCGAGACGCATTTCGATTTCTTGCGCCGAAAATCACACCCGCAATTGTAAACAACTTGTTGCGCCGCCCTCCCAGGGCGGCATTTTTATGTCATGCCCTTACAGTTGTACCTTGCACTTTACGCTATCAAAGTGCGTGCTGCAAAAACGTTACTGGAGGGCTTCTATGGCATCAGCTCTGTCCGATTTTCAACCGCAACCAGCGCCTCAGGCTACCACAGCGGCGCAGACCGCTATCGGTGACGGTCTTGTCGCAGAAGCTCGGGCTTTTGCAGACGAGCTCGCTGCGTGGCGACACGATCTACACCAGATGCCTGAGCTCGGTAACAATCTTCCGCAGACGTCTGCCTATATCCAGGCACGTCTGGACGAGATGGACATCCCCCATACCACGCTCGTCGACGGTTCCTGCGTCGTTGGCCTGATCGGTGCCGGTGCGGCCGCGGCCGCTCAGGGCAATGGCACGTGCAAGGACGAGCAGGCCGGAACGGTCGTCATGCTCCGAGGCGATATGGATGCCCTGCCCGTTGTCGAGGAATCCGGCGAGCCCTTTGCATCCACCAATGGCTGCATGCATGCTTGCGGTCACGATATGCACGCGACGGCACTGCTCGGTGCGGCCCGTTTGCTCAAGGCCCGCGAGGCCGAGCTTGTGGAGGCCAACGCCACGGTGAAGTTGCTGTTCCAGCCGGGCGAGGAGACCTTTGAAGGGGCGCGCGCTGCCATCGCCGATGGCCTGCTGCAGAACCCGCGCCCCCAGGCTGCCTTTGCCATGCACGTCAACAGCCAATCGCCGCTCGGCCTGGTGCTCTATGGGAGCCCGGCGCTTTCGGGCGTGTACGGTTTTCGCATCACGCTTCAGGGCAAGGGCGGCCATGGCTCGAGCCCCGAGATTTGCATCGACCCCATCACGGCCGGCGTCCATGTGCATCTGGCGCTTCAGGAGCTCATCGCTCGCGAAGTGCCGGCGGCCAAGGAGGTCGCACTTACCGT
The DNA here is from genome assembly GCA_947507375.1 of uncultured Collinsella sp. GTDB lineage: Bacteria > Actinomycetota > Coriobacteriia > Coriobacteriales > Coriobacteriaceae > Collinsella. The sequence goes on from CANNPG010000116.1 coordinate 4,136, forward strand.
CGGTAAGTTTGCTGGCGGCCTGGCGGCCAACGTCATCCCCGACACCTGCGTGCTCGAGGGAACGCTGCGCGGCTTTGATGTTGAGCTCATGGCTCACCTCAAGACCCGCATCGCCGAGGTCGTTAACGGCGTTGCCGCAACATATCGTACGCCGGCGACCATCGAGACGCTTTCGGATGTTCCGCCGCTTGTACTCGACAGCGATATGACCCAGGCGTCGCTTGGCTACGTGGGCGCAGTGCTGCCCAAGGCGGCTTTCTTGTCGCTTTTCCATGCCATGGCGAGTGAAGACTTCGCGCTTATCTCGAGCGAGATTCCGAGTGCGTACTTTACCGTGGGCGCGGCCGTAACCGACACGGACGAACACTTTGCCCAGCACCATCCCAAGGCACGTTTTAACGATGCCGAGCTTCCCCTCGGTGCCGCGGCCTATACCGCCGTCGCTTTGGGCTATATCGCCGACCACCGGTAGCACCCAACCTTGCTTTTCAAGCCTGCGGGCATGGCCGTAAGGCCTATGCCCTTGTCTTTCAAGGCAATCTTGGGCACTACCGGCGCCCGGCGCAGGCTATTCGTTTGTCTAAAAGGAGCAGTATGCCCCAGCAGCGTAAGTTCTTCCCCGGCTGGCTCGTGGTGGCCTCCGGCTTCGTGATCATGGCCACGTGTTACACGATTTTTGT
>CANNPG010000117.1:0-4809 GCA_947507375.1 uncultured Collinsella sp.
TGACAGCGGATTGGGTCATATGAGCGAAAGCCCGCCAGAGCGAGCAAGGTGCCTTACAAGGACTGTCCCCAAGTGCCGGCACAAGAGGAACGTCCCTAAGTGCCAACCAGGGCAACGCCGCAGGTAGAGGAGAGACAGCGAGCGACGTCCAGGGCGAACAAGTTGGCATGAAAAAGGCAAGGCATAGACCTTCTGGTCATGCCTTGCCTTTTGAATGACAAATTGTCGCCCTGGACGTCGCGCAGCGTCGAGCCGTTACGCGGTTCGTAGAACCGCGTAACAAGTTAGTACATCTTTGCGCCGGCGGGGATGGAGGCGTCGAGCTGGATCAGGTTGAGGCGCTCCTCGCCCTCCTCCTCGTGGACAGCGCTGATCAGCATGCCGCAGCTGGGAATACCCATCATCTTGCGCGGAGGCAGGTTGGTGATGGCGAGCAAGGTCTTGCCAACCAGGTCCTCGGGCTCGTAATAAGCGTGAATACCGGAGAGGATGGTGCGGTCGGTGCCGGTGCCGTCGTCGAGCGTAAAGTTCAGCAGCTTCTTGGACTTCTTGACGGCCTCGCATGCCTTGACCTTCACAGCGCGGAAGTCGCTCTTGGAGAAGGTATCAAAGTCGACGAACTCCTCAAACAGCGGCTCAACGGCGATCTTGGAGTAATCGAGCGTGGGCTTAAGCGACTTAACGAACGGGCTCGCGGCGTTGCCGGCCTCGGCAGCCTTGGCGGCAGCGGCACCGGACTGGAAACCCTTCTCGGGCTTCATGTGCGGGAACAGCAGCACGTCGCGGATAGAAGCCTGGTTGGTGAGCAGCATGACCACGCGGTCGATACCAATGCCAATGCCACCCGCGGGAGGCATACCGTACTCGAGGGCGCGCACGTAGTCCTCGTCGTACTCCATGGCCTCGTCGTCACCGCCGGCCTTCTCGGCCATCTGGGCGGCAAAGCGCTCGGCCTGGTCGACCGGGTCGTTGAGCTCGGAGAACGCGTTGGCGTACTCGTGACCGGCAATAACCAGCTCAAAGCGGTGCGTCAGGCGCGGGTCGTCCTCAAAACGCTTGGCAAGCGGGCTGACCTCGATGGGGTAATCGCACACGAACGTTGGGTTGACGATGGTGTCCTCGCCCAGCTCATCGTAAATCTCGGCGATGATCTTGCCAGCAGTCCACTCGGGCTTGATCTCCAGGCCCTTCTCGCGCGCGGCGGCAGCAAGCTCCTCGACCGGCGTGTCGATGGTGACCTGCTTGCCGAGCACGTCGGAGACGATGTCGGTCATGGGACGGCTGGCCCACTCACCAGAAAGGTCGATGGTCTGGCCCTGGTACTCGATGACCTCGGGGTTGCCGATGGCCTTGTTGGCAGCCTTGATGACACCTTGGGCGAGCGCCTTCATGCCCTCGAGGTCGGAGAAGGCACGGTAGGCCTCCATCGTGGTGAACTCGGGGTTGTGGGTGAGGTCCATGCCCTCGTTACGGAAGATGCGGCCGATCTCGAACACGCGCTCAAAACCGCCGACGATGCAGCGCTTGAGGTGCAGCTCGGTGGCAATACGCAGGTAGCACTCCTGATCGAGCGCGTTGAAGTGGGTAATGAACGGCTTGGCAGTAGCGCCGCCTTGGATGGTCTGCAGGATGGGGGTCTCGACCTCCATGTAGCCGTCGGACTCCATAAAGCGACGGAAGGTGGAGAGAATCTGCGAACGCTTACGGAAGGTCTCGCGAACGTCGTCGTTGGCGATCAGGTCGACATAGCGCTGGCGATAGCGGGTCTCCTTGTCGGAAAGACCGTGGAACTTCTCGGGCAGCGGACGAACGGCCTTGGCAAGCAGGGTCGCGCTCTTAGGGGCAACGGAAAGCTGGCCACGCTGGGTGCGCACGACCACGCCGGTCACGCCCAGGATGTCGCCCAGGTCGAGGGCCTTGAGCGTACTCCAGGCAGCCTCGTCCATGTCGTTGATGCGGCAGAACAGCTGAATCTCGGCAGTCGCATCGCGCACGACGATGAACATGATCTTGCCCTGACCGCGCTTGGCGACCACGCGGCCGGCGATCTTCACGACGTCCTCGGTGTCCTCGCCATCGGCAAGCTCGGCGTACTTAGCCTCGATATCGGCGACGTAGTCCTCAAGCTCAGAGTGCTCGGGATAGGGGTTCTGGCCCGCCTCGAACAGGGCGGCGCGCTTGGCCAGGCGGGTGGCGCGCTCGTCGTTGAGCGTCGATGCCTGATCTGCGGCGTTCTGGTTCTCTGCCATAAGTTAGCTCCTCAAACTAAAACGCTCCCCAGGATTCGGTCCCAGGGAGCGAAAACATACCTTTACGCGGGACCGTGGTCTAGCGTGCGATCTTGGCGATGGTGTAGACGCGAGTCTTGCCGGAAGGCGTAACGACCTCGACGGAGTCGCCCTCGCCGTGACCGATGATGGCATGGCCGACCGGAGACTCGTTGGAAATCTTGTGCTCGAGCGAGTTGGTCTCGGTGGTACCAACGAGCGTGACTTCCATGACCTCGCCGTTGGGATCAATCAGCGAAACGGTGGAACCGATGGAGACGGTCAGGTCGCCCGTAGTGGCAGCAACCTGAGCGTTGGCGAGGATGGCCTGGATCTCGGCAATACGAGCGGCGTTCTGGGCCTGCTTGTCCTTAGCGGCGTCGTACTCGGAGTTCTCCGAAAGGTCGCCGAACGCGCGGGCTTCCTTGATGTCCTCGACGATCTCCTTGGCGTAATCGCCCTCACGCCAAGCGAGCTCCTCGACGAGCTTCTGGCGGCCCTCAGCGGTCAGTACGATCTGGCTTGCGTCCATACGGATATCTCCCCAACTCTGATCAAACAATCAACTGTCAACAAAACGAAAAAGACCGGCTAGCCTGCGGGCAAGCCGGTCAGGTGCTCACCCCAAAGGGATGGGACTACTCTGCGTCCGCGTCGCTGTCCTCTGCCTGCTTCTTCTTGGCAGCAGCGAGCTTGGCCTCGAGCTCAGCGATCTCCTTGTCCTCCTCGGACTGCTCGACCACGACCTCCTCGGCCTGCTTGGTCTCGGCCTTATCGTCGCCCTCCATACCCTCGCGGATATTCTTGACGGTAGAGCCGAGGGACTTGCCGAGCTTCGGCAGGTTCTTGGGCCCGAAGATAATCAGGACAACGACGAGAATAATGATGAGCTCAGGAGCCCTCAGTCCAAACATGTAGACCTCCACAATACAGCGAGACAAGCTCGAATGAGTATACCGCGGGTATCGCGGTATCACAACACTAGCTAAAAAAAGGGACCGCAAGAAGCGGTCCCTCCTCATGCTCTGGTCGGGTTGACTGGATTTGAACCAGCGACCCCTGCGTCCCGAACGCAGTGCTCTACCAAACTGAGCCACAACCCGTTAGCTCGACTATAGTAACAAAGATTTTCGCCGCGTGCTAGAGAAATTTTTATTTCTTTGGCGCGTCGATTTGAACCGTGTTGGGAATAAGCTCAGTCGCGCAGGCCCACCAGCCATTTTGCTGGGCAGCATCGGCAAGCCTTTCGACCGTGGCAGCGGTGTCGCAAATGGCAAACGAGCAGGCACCCGATCCGCACACATCTACAGCAACGGTTCCGTCCTGTTTACGCAGCCAGTCGAGGACCGTTTGAATCTGCGACTCCATCTGTGCGGAAATGACACCCAGATTATTATGGATGAGTGCATATGCCGTCTCGGCATCACCAGCACGCAAGGCAGAAGCTATCGCGCCGGGCTTGTCCGCAGGCACCGGGGCCTCGTCAAAACGTCGATAGGCTTCAATTGTCGAAACGCTTGCCTCGCGCGGCTTGACCAGCACGACGGGCGTCGCGGGCAGCGCGGGGTACTCAGTTGCCAGCACGTCTCCCCCACCTACGTAGAACGCAGGACTCGCGTGCAAAAAGAACGGGACGTCAGCACCAATGCCCCGCGCAATATCGTCGAGCGCTGGGTCGGTGCGATCAATGCCCCAGAGCTCTGCCAAGGCGACAATGACCGCGGCCGCATCCGTCGAGGGGCCGCCCAAGCCGGCGCACAATGGAATGCGCTTCTCAATCGTCACGCAGATGTTTGCCTCGCGACCATAATGCTCGGCCATAGCAACCGCAGCCCGATACGCCGTATTCTTTTGCATGGGAAAATCTGATGCTGGAACCGTCTGGACGGTCAGCGCCTGCGCCGGCGTGACCGTCACGGTATCGGAAAGACCGACGGCCGCCATCAGGGAATCGACCCTGTGGTAGCCGCGGTCATCGCGCTCGGTATGAACCCCCAGGTAGAGGTTAATCTTTGCCGGCGCGGAAAGAGTCAGGGACCGATCGGTCACCGTTAATGCTCCTCGAGCTGATTGCCGAGCGGGGTAAAGATGTGCTCGCCGCTCTCGGGGTCGAACAGCTCGACCTGACCGGTGAGGACATCGATATACTGGTAGGACTGACGCGACTTGCGGCCGCGACGCTCGTCAACCTCGACGATAAAGACGGCGGGGTGGACGCTCTTGATGGTGCCCATGCGCTCGACGACGCGGGTACGGCCCATGTTGGCCTTCACCTTGACGCGATCGCCCACCATATCGGTCAGCTTCTCGTGGATGTCGTCGACGTGATTGACTTCCATCTCTTCCATGAACAGGGCCTCCAGAAGGTGCAATTCAAAAAGGGGATAATACCCCTAAGATAGACAAAACTCTAATACTATAGCACCCTGCTGCCGCCATACGCAAGTAGCTAAATAAGCCCCGTCCCAAATACATACAAGACAAAAACCTCACATGACCAGTTGTTACGCGGTTTGGTAAAACCACGTAACCTAAAGATTGT
>CANNPG010000118.1:0-4785 GCA_947507375.1 uncultured Collinsella sp.
ATCTGTTTGTCATCGACTCCTATGCCACGCTTGCCGAGCGCGCCAAAACCCAATCGTTTGGTCTCATCGAGGAAGATGTTATCGTCCTCGATACCGAGACCACGGGTCTTTCGGTGCAGGACAACGAGCTTATTGAGATATCGGCGGCCCGCCTATCGGGCCGCGAGATCGTCGACCGCTTCGATACCTTCGTGCATCCCAAGCAGCTGATTCCCGCCGAGATTACCGAGCTCACGAGCATTACAAACGCCGATGTGGCAGATGCCCCATCGGCCGTCGATGCCGTGGCCGCTCTCGCCGATTTTGTCGGCGGCTGCCCGGTGATCGCACATAACGCCACCTTCGACCGCTCGTTTATCGAGTCGGTCAAGGGCGGTGTCAACGTCAGCGACATCTGGATTGATTCGCTGGCACTGTCGCGCATCGCGCTTCCGCGTCTGGCATCGCATAAGCTGTCTTTCATGGCCGACCTGTTTGGCTGCGACTCGGTGTCGCACCGCGCCAATGCCGATGTCGACGCCCTGTGTGGCGTATGGCGCGTGTTACTCGTGGCGCTCACCGACTTGCCCCAGGGCTTAATGGCGCGCCTGGCCGACATGCACCCCGACGTACCCTGGTCCTATCGTCCTATCTTCTCGTTCTTGGCGGGGCAGAACCCCGGTTCCATCTTCTCTCTCAGCGCCGCCCGCGCCGACGTACTCAAGGCCGATCGGGCCGATGATCGCGTTGATGCGGACGAGCTACCGGTCCTTAAGATGCCGAGCCGCGAGGAAATCGAGGCGGACTATGCCCCGGGCGGCCTGGTTAATCGCATGTATCCCACGTACGAGCCGCGCGATGAGCAGATCGCGATGGCGCTCGAGGTCCGCGATGCGCTGGTCACGGGCACTCATCGTGTAATTGAGGCGGGCACAGGCGTCGGCAAATCGATGGCCTATCTGGTGCCTTTTGCCGAGGCGGCACGCCGTAACAACATCACGGTTGGTATTGCGACCAAATCGAACAATCTTGCAGACCAGCTCATGTACCATGAGCTGCCAAAACTTGCCGAGCAACTGGACGGTGGTCTGTCATTTTGCGCTCTCAAGGGCTATGACCACTATCCGTGCCTGCGCAAGCTTGAGCGCATGAGCCGAGGCCAGGTCGAGATTACCACCAAGCGCGATCCGGCGGACACGCTCACGGCGGTCGCGGTCATTATGGCGTACGTCTGCCAATCAGCCGATGGCGACCTCGACTCGCTCGGCATTCGCTGGCGCAGCGTCAACCGTCCCGACTTTACGACGGCGTCGCGCGAGTGCGCCCGTCGCCTATGCCCGTTTTTCCCCGATAAATGCCTGGTCCACGGCGCCCGCCGTCGCGCGGCGCATGCCGATGTAGTGGTCACCAACCATTCCCTGCTGTTCCGCAATGTTGCGGCCGAGGGCAGAATCTTGCCTCCGATTCGTCACTGGGTGATCGATGAGGCCCACTCCATCGAGCGCGAGGCGCGCCGTCAATGGGCGCGCGTGGTGTCGGCGGATGAATCGCGCGTTCTGTTTGAGCGCCTGGGTGGCTCGAGCACCGGCGCGCTGAGCCAGGTTTCCCGCGATTTGGCAACCTCGGAGGGCTCTACGCTCTACTTGGGTCTAACCGCCAAGGCGACGTCGACGGTTGCGCGCGCGAGCATGGCAATCGCCGACGTGTTTGACGGCGTTCGCGAGCTCGGCCGCCGTGCCCGCGGGGGCTATGACAATGCGAACCTATGGATTGGCCCCGAGCTGCGCGAATCTGACGACTGGCATGATTTCTTACAGTCGGCCTGCACTGCCATCGACGCATTGGAACAAGCTGACAAGAGCGTCGACGCGCTGGTACAAGCCGTCGCCGCCGACAAGCCCGAGGTTGTTGTCGACCTGGGTGATATCTCGCGCCGCCTACACGAGCTGGCCGAGAACCTCAAACTCATCATTGACGGTACCGACGAACACTACGTGTACTCGTTGCAGGTCAATCGCAGGCTGCGTGCCGGCGGCGAGTCAATGACTGCGGAGCGCATCGATATTGGCGAGGCCTTAGCAACCGAGTGGCTGCCCGAGGTCCACACGGCTATCTTTGCATCGGCGACCATGACGGTTTCCAAGAGCTTTGAGCACTTTAACCACGCCGTCGGCCTCGATCGCATCGGCGCCTCGACATCATCGTCGCTGCACTTGGACTCGAGCTACGACTTCGATTCGAACATGGCTGTAGTCGTTGCGGGCGATATCCCCGATCCGCGCGATCGTGAGAGCTATCTTTCGGCGCTCGAGCGTGTGCTGGTCGACGCTCATCTTGCCATGGGCGGCTCGGTGCTCACGCTGTTCACCAATAGGCGTGACATGGAGGAGCTGTACGCTCGCGTCGAGCCCAAGATGGCTCGTGCGGGTCTGGAACTCAACTGCCAGCAGCGCAACTCGTCTCCTCGCCGTCTGCGCGACCGCTTTATCAACGAACCGACCTCGTCGCTCTTTGCGCTTAAGGCCTTTTGGGAAGGGTTTGACGCCAGCGGCGAGACGCTGCGCTGCGTCATCATCCCCAAGCTGCCGTTCTCGAGCCCCACAGACCCGCTCTCATGCGAGCGCAATCTGCGCGAAGACCGCGCTTGGGCGCGCTATTCGCTGCCCGAGGCCGTGCTCGAGGTCAAGCAGGCAGCCGGTCGCCTCATTCGCTCATCGACCGATTGTGGCGTACTCATCTTGGCCGACCCGCGCCTGGTGACGAAGGGCTACGGCAAGAAATTCTTAACGTCGCTGCCCACCAGTTCATACCAGCGTATCGAGTCAGCCCAGATCGGCCACTACCTGCAGCTATGGCGACAGGCGCACGACCGACGACATTAGAGCGGACAGACGAGCGTCTCCGCATAGTCGCACAGGCGCTCTGACAGGGCGGGGTCATCCAGGATGCGGATGGCCCCGCCCGCTGCGATTACCTGGCTTAACAGCCAGCGCTCGGAGCCGTAGCGCACATTCACTGTTGAGCTGTCCGCCCCATTGGGTTCAATCGACATAATGCCGGGCCAGTCTAGGCGCTCCGCCAAGGCGCGCGGCATGAGAAGCTTCGCGCTCCGCTCCGCCTGGGCGAGGGAGTCGTGGAGGGTCGCGGGCTCCGGTGCGTGGCACACGACGGAGTCGTCGGTCAAGACCAAGCCCTCGATTTTATCCATACGATAGGCACGCTGTTCATCGACCGCGACATCCCAGGCAATCAGATACGTTTGATCGCCGTTTGTTGTGATGCGCAAGGGGTCGACCAAACGCTCGCGCGCTTGTGTGTCATCCATCGAGCGATACGAGATGCGGCAGCGAACGCCGTCCCGAATGGCGCAGCTCAGCTGCTGCCAGTGCGATCCGTGGGCGACGGTGTCAAAGACGCGCTGGTTGTAACCGAGCTCTTTGGGAAGAAGAGCTCGCCGTATTCGAGCCGCCGCCTGGGGTTCGATCCCCAATGATTCAAGTTCATGGTTGAGCACAGCGCCCTCGGCGGCACTCAGGCGTAGCGGCAGCACGCGCCCCGCATCACCGGTGAGGACCACGCACTCGCCGCGGCGTTCACAGATAATACGTGCGCCCGATTCTCGGTCCGCAAGCGTCGAGACGATCTCGAGAATCTCGTCGAGTGATGCCCCCGTGATATCAAAGCGGCTGCAAAGCTCGTCTCGTGTCATGCCATTCTCGCCGGCGGCGTAGAGGGCCTCCATGATGTCGATGGCGCGCGAGAGTCTTTGCTCGCTGGTGAGTTTACGCACGGGCATGCTCGTGCACCGTCCTTTCGATGAGGCGATTCCACGCCTGCTTGAGAGCATCGGGGGCGACGGGCTTCATGCCATCCATGGCATGGGCCATGCAAAACGAGGCTGCGGCTTCAAAGTCGCGCACGTCAACGGTCCAGGTCCACTCTGCTTCGGTGCGCGTGAGTTCGCCTCGTCCGCGTGTGAGACCGCTGATCATATCGGCCTGCGCTTCACGCGCGAACGAGAATGTAGCCGCAACGGGTGGGCGGTCGGCAAAATCGAACTCAAAGAATAAGTAATCGTTGAGGTTGAAATCCGCAGGGATGGCGTAGGCCTTCGAAGGTCTCCAGGCGCGAATGATGCGGTCGCAGCGGAATGTCCTGATATTGTCGGTGGCATTGTCGAGGCCGCAGAAGTATGCCGCACCCTCGCGCTCGAACATGCCGTAGACGCAAACGGTCCGTTCGCGTTGCTCGCCGCGTCCGTTTTGGTACAAAAAGCGCAGCGCGCAACGCTCGGCAAAAGCACTCCATACCGCATCGACGGCGGGAGAGCGGCGGATCGGTGCCTCTCCTGTCGTCGACATGCCGGTGAGGTAGGCAATCTTGGAGCGAATGTCGGCAAGAGGCGCGGCAAAGGTGGATGAGCCGGCCGCGAGTGTCTGGTCGATGGCATTGAGCAGGATGTCGGCATCGTCTGCGGTGATGAGACCGCCCGCGGCAAACGTGTGCTCGCGGTCGATCGTCCACGCGCTCTCCTTGGTTTCCTGCGCTCCGGCAGCACGAACCTCCCTGATAACGATGCCGCGTTCGAGCAGCTTGTCGCGATCGCGCCGAAACTTGCGCTTATCCGAGTCGATACTGCCCGAGCCATATCCCAGGTCAGAATCCAAGACGATCTGCTCGGTCGTCAGCGGTTCGGGGGAGCTGTTGAGCACAAAGAAAAGATTGAGGATGCGCTGAGCCGTTTTATCGAAACCGGGCTCCGAACTTCCCTTTTTAATTGTCGCGGTCGCGTCGCTTGCCGTCATA
>CANNPG010000119.1:0-4784 GCA_947507375.1 uncultured Collinsella sp.
AGTGGTTTGTCGCCGCAGTCGGCGTGCTCGGCAGAATCCTCAGCCTCTTCAGCCTTATCTGAAGCTTTGGTGCCGGCGTCGCTGTTCTGCGCCTCATCATCAGCCTGCGAGTCGTCAGTACTATCCACCGTCTTCCCATACAACAGCTCATCCAGCGACACGCCATACAGCGCGGCGAGCGCAATAAGGTTATCGGTATCGGGCGAGCATTCGCTGCGCTCCCATTTACTGACAGCCTGACGACTCACACCCAGCTGGGCGGCAAGCGCCTCCTGAGAAAGCCCGGCAGCCTTGCGGCGATCAATGAGCCGCTGCGCCATCGCAAGATCCATGACAGTTCCTTTCATATGGTGACCATAATCGAATGAGCCGAGTATGCCGAGAACAACCGGTAGCGACCACCATTTCTAGTTAGAATCTGCCCCAACCCTACCGCAATTACCGGTAGCAACCCCTAACGACCAGCCATTTCAGGACAAATGTCAGTGCAAGTAGCAGCCAAGAGCCCCCACTCAGTAAGTTGCGGTGGAATAGTTCTTAGATTCAGCCATTTGCGGGCTAAGCAGGAACTATTTCACCGCAACTTAATTTCAGACCAGGCACCCGCAGCAAGAAGACGAATAACCTCGGCGAGTATGTAAACGCAGGGCCCTCCGACCCCGCCCGACGATTTCGATTGGCGACCTTTGACGGAGTCAAGGGAGGAGCCAAATCGAAATACGTCGGGCGGGGTCGGAGGGCCCGATGGGATAGATTCCAGCCGAGACTATTCGTCGCCGAAGCTGATGCCCAGCGCCTTGGCCTCGCGTACCAGATCGCTCTGGGGGTCGACATACTTGAGCTTGCCGGCGACATCCTCGAGCGGCATGTGGCACATCTTGCCGTCACGCAGGGCGATCATGTAGCCAAACTCGCCGCGTAGGCAGCCAAGCGCGGCCTCGACGCCGCACTGGGTCGCAAAGATGCGGTCCTGGGCGTCGGGCTGACCGCCGCGCTGCGTGTGACCGGGGATGGCGACGCGGGTCTCGCGACCGGTCTTGGCTTCGATCTCCTTGGCGATGTCGTAGACAATCGACGGGCTCGTGCGCTCGGCGAGCTTCTTCTTGTACTCTTTCTTGGACAGAGCCGCGTCCTCCTTGGAGATAGCGCCCTCGGCGACGGCCACGATGGTAAAGCGGCTGCCGGTCTCCATGCGATGTTCGATGGTCTTGATGACGTTTTCCATGTCGTAAGGGATCTCTGGAATCAGGATGACGTCCGCGCCGCCCGCGACGCCGGCGTACAGTGGAATCCAGCCAACCTTGTGGCCCATGATCTCGATAACGAACACGCGGCCATGGCTCGAAGCGGTGGTGTGAATGTCGTCGATGCACTTGGTGGCGACGTCGATGGCGCTCGTAAAGCCAAACGTCAGCTCGGTGCCCCAGGTGTCGTTATCGATGGTCTTGGGCAGCGCGATAACGTTGAGGCCCTCTTCGCGCAGGCGGTTGGCGGTCTTGGTGGAGCCGTTGCCGCCCAGCATAAACAGACAGTCGAGCTGCAGCTTATGATAGGTGTGGACCATTGCGGGTACCTTCTCGACGCCATCGGCCTCGGAAATATCCAGACGCTTGAACGGCGTGCGGCTCGTGCCCAGGATGGTGCCGCCGCGGGTGAGGATGCCGCTAAAATCGGCGGGCGACATGACGCGGAACCTGCTGTAGATAAGGCCCTGGTAGCCGTCCTCAAAACCATAGATCTCGATAGGTTCTTCGCTATTGGTCATAAGCGTTTTGACAATGCCGCGCATGGTGGCGTTGAGCGCCTGGCAGTCGCCGCCACTGGTAAGAAGACCGATCCTAAGCATGATGAATCCTTCCGGGCAAGTTATAACATGCGCATAAGTTTACCCCCGCACACTGTTGATACGGGGGTAAAACGTGTTAGCTCAAGCGTATAGAAATGTAAGCAACGTCAGGGAACGTAAGGTCGACGGGCCTGGCTCCTTACAGCGCAAAGGCGTCGACGTCGCCCCAGTGGCGGCGCAGAGTGATGGCGGCAGCGGGCTCGGTATTGTCAAAGATGACCGACCATTGCGTATTGCTGGTGATGTCTTCCGGATTGGGCTCTTGGGCTGCGGCGCGAAGGGCCTTCCAAGCGACTGCCTCGTCCTGGGCGCCGGCATGGGCGTCGAGGACATCGGCGATTGCGACGGCGCGCTCTTTACCATGGCCCAGCTCGTCATTCTTTTGGTTGGGCAGCACTTCGTCGCCATAGCAGGCGTAGAAGTTCGTAACCTGGCGTACGGGAGTCGCTTTGAAAGCACGGTCCGGATCGCGCGGATCCCACTCTACTACGCGCGCGTCACCGGCGGCGTCGTTGATAAAGAAGTGGTAATCGCGTCCTGCCATGGCGTGCATGTCGTAGGCGGAAAGCAGGTCGACAGCTTCTTGCGTGGTGGCGGCACGGTCGAGCACCAGGCGGATGACGAGCGAGGTATTGATGACGGGGCGCTGCGTGTCCTGGTCACAGGGCTTGGAGTCCAGAGTGAGTACGGCAATGGACACGCCGCATTCGTTAACACCGTCGAGCTGGGCAAACGGGCCCATGAGTGCGGCGGCGCGTCCGCCGACGGAGTCAAGCGGAGTGTTATCGCCCAGGTTGTTAAGGGCGGCAAACCCGATGGAGGCATAGCCGTCGCGTGGGTGATTGCGCACCAGCAGTGCCGAGGTGTCGTCCTTAAAGTCGTAATTGCGACCGGTGCGCACGCGGCCTTCGGCATCTACGGCGACAAAAGCGCTGCAGGCAAACTGGGGCGCCTGGACATGTACCGGCACACCGGGCAGCACCTGCGCCACCACGGCATCGATGTAGGCCTGGTCGTCGCGCACGCCAGCGGCGATGATGCGATCAAGATCGTAGTCGTAGGCGATGTCGATTGCGTACAGGTCATAGCTATCCGCGTAGCCGGTCAAGCGTTTGAGCGACGCGGCGGACTTGATTTGCTTGCGGTAAACGATACCGGTGGCAGCGGCAAGGCCGACGGCGACTCCCGCGACACCGCAGGCGATGGCAATGTTACGTGGCTTCATGACGGCTCCTCTCGTCCTGTTAGCGTAATTGTCGCAAAAGGAGCGCGGGCATGATGGCTCAACTTGGTGAGCGGCGCGGGATTAAACATGGAATGAAGAGTGCGGCGCTGGCGTGGCGGGGTATGCTGGAGGGGACCATCAACCCAGCGAAAGGGGAGAGCATGACGGATCAGGAAACGCCCGAGCGCGCGCATGTGACGGCCGACGATATCGAGGCCGCCAACGACCTCATCGACTTTATCGAGGCATGTCCCAGCATGTTCCATACGGCGGCGACCATTATGGCCGAGCTCGACGAGGCGGGCTTTACCTACCTGCCCGAGAACGCGGCGTGGGACATCGAGCCGGGCGGGCGTTATTACACGCAGCGCAATACCTCGAGCGTTATTGCCTTTAAGGTGGGCGAGGACCTGACCGCGACGTGGGGCGAGGACGGCGTTGCCGGTGACTATCATTTTCAGCTCACGGCGTCGCACAGCGATTCGCCGACGTTTAAGGTCAAGGCCGTGCCCGAGCTCGACGGCGCAGGCGAGACGCTGCGCCTGAACACCGAGGCCTACGGCGGCATGATCGACTACACCTGGTTCGACCGCCCGCTGGCGCTCGCGGGCCGCGTGTTGGTACGCGAAGGCGACCGTATTGAGAGCCGCCTGCTTGCCACCGAGCGCGAAGTCGCGATTATCCCGAGCCTTGCCATCCACATGAACCGCGGCGTTAACGAGGGCTTTGCTCCCAACCGAGCCGTTGACCTGTGTCCGCTCATCAGCGCCGGCGAGCTTAAGCAGGGTGACTTCGATGCCCTGATCGCCGACGAACTGGATGTTGAGCCCGAGCAGATCCTGGGTCGCGACCTGTTCCTGGTCAATCGTCAGGACGCGCGCATCTGGGGCTGGGCCGACGAGTTTATCTCGACGCCCAAGCTTGACGACCTGGCCTGCGCCTACACCTCGCTACAGGCATTTTTGGGCGCCGAGAACGCGCACGACGTCTCGGTTTTCTGCTGCTTTGATAACGAGGAGGTTGGCTCCGAGACCAAGCAGGGCGCCATGTCGACCTTCTTGGCCGACGCGCTGCGCCGCATCAACGGATCGCTGGGCTTTGACGACGAGTCGTACCATCGCGCCCTTGCCGCCTCGATGCTCGTGAGCTGCGACAACGCGCATGCCGTGCATCCCAACCATGCCGAGAAGTGCGATGCGCGCAACCAGGTTGTGCTCAACGGCGGCGTCGTCATCAAGGAAGCTGCCAACCAGCACTACTGCACCGATGCCTTTAGCCGCGCGGTGTTCCAGGCCATCTGCGATGACGCCGACGTGCCCACGCAGGCCTTCGCCAACAAGAGCGATATGGCGGGCGGCTCCACGCTCGGCAACCTGTCGAACATGCAGGCGAGCATGCACGCCGTGGACGTGGGCCTGCCGCAGCTGGCCATGCACTCAAGCTACGAGACCGGCGGCGTGCGCGACGTGATGTACGCCATCCGCGCCCTCACCGCCTTCTACGAGAGCGACCTCCATATCAACGGCGCCGAAAGCGTGGAGCTTTAAATGCGAGCCGAAGGCGAGAAGACCGAGGGCAGGTCTCAACTAATCGATCAGGGGTCGAAGCTGTTCGCCGCCGCTTGCCATGAATCGGGAATCGACGTGTCCAACGCGTGGCCGGCGAGCGATGAAGAACTCAAGCGTAGCGCCTATTCGGACCACTATGGTAAGG
>CANNPG010000120.1:0-4755 GCA_947507375.1 uncultured Collinsella sp.
AAAAGAAAAACGAGCTGCTCTTTAACCGCGAGGTGCTGAGCCCCGATGAGGCCCCGCGTGGTACCGTCGGCATTCCGCGCGCGCTCAACATGTACGAGAACTACCCCTTCTGGCACGCGTTCTTTACGCGCCTGGGCTTTAGCGTGCAGCTGTCCGACCAGTCGAGCAAAAAGACCTACCAGGCGGGCATCGAGTCCATGCCGTCCGAGAGCGTGTGCTATCCGGCCAAGATGAGCCACGGCCACGTGATGAACCTTATCGACCGCGACGTCGACTTTATCTGGATGCCGTGCGTGCGCTGGGAGCGCAAGGAGGATCCGACGGCTGGCAACTGCTATAACTGCCCCATCGTCATGAGCTACCCCACGGCGCTGGCGCTCAATATTGACGAGATCCGCGAGCAGAACATCGAGTTCCTGTATCCGTTTGTGCCGTATCACGACAAGACCGAGCTCAAGCGCCGCCTGTACCAGGTGCTCGCCGTCGACCGTGTGGCCGATGCTGAGGCCGGTCGCGGTCGCGTGCGCGGTCCTAAAATCACGCGCTCCGAGGTCGATGCTGCCGTCAACGCCGCCTTCGAGGCCGATGCGCGCTTCCACGAGGATATCCAGACCATGGGCGAGGAGGCTCTTAAGTGGGTCGAGGACCACGGCGGCCACGGCATCGTACTCGCCGGCCGTCCTTACCACAACGACCCCGAGATCAACCACGCCCTGCCCGAGCTTATCTCGAGCTTTGGCTTTGCGGTCTTTACCGAGGATTCGCTCGCGCATCTGGTGAAGCCCGAGCGTCCGATTCGCGTCGTCGATCAGTGGATGTATCACAGCCGCCTGTACGCCGTCGCCCGTTTTGTGACGATGCGCAACGACCTGGACCTGATCCAGCTCAATTCCTTCGGCTGCGGCCTGGACGCTCTGACCACTGATCAGGTGCAGGAGATCCTGGAGGCCAGCGGCAAGATTTACACCGTGCTCAAGATCGACGAGGTGTCCAACTTGGGCGCCGCGCGTATCCGTATTCGCTCGCTCATGGCGGCGCTCAAGGACCAGGAGGCCGAGCGCTTGGCCGAGGCTACGGCCGCGGGCGAGACTTACGAGCAGGGCGATGCCGCGCCGGTGGCGCCCTCCACGGATGCCCCCGCGTTCGCGAGCCGTAAGTACACGTTCGAGGCGCAGCGCGAGAGTGCTTCGACCGCGTGGCCCAAGGTGCCCTTTACCGAGCAGATGCGCGAGGAGGGCTACACCATCCTGTGCCCGCAGATGGCGCCGATCCACTTTGACCTGGTCAAAGAGGTGTTCCGTGGTGCTGGCTACAACTTGGAGCTGCTGCCCTCGACCGATCACGATGCCGTCGAGGCCGGCCTGCGCTATGTGAACAATGATATTTGCTATCCGTCGATCCTGGTAACGGGCCAGATTATGGAGGCCATCGAGAGCGGTCGATACGACCTGTCCAAGACAGCCGTGGTTATCAGCCAGACCGGCGGCGGCTGCCGTGCCACCAACTACATCGCACTCATCCGCAAGGCCCTGCGCGAGAGCGGCCACCCCGAGATCCCGGTGATCTCGCTTTCGGCCGTGGCGCTGGGCGAGGACAACCCTGGCTTTAAGATTACGCCGGCGCTGCTTAAGCAGGCAGTCTACGCGGTGCTCTTTGGCGACGTGATGATGCAGATGCTCTATCGCTGCCGCCCGTACGAGGCTACGCCCGGTGCCGCCAACGCGCTCTACGAGGAGTACATGGCGCGCGCTCGCAAGCTGGCGCCCAAGTTTAACCGCCACAACTACACCAAGCTGTGCCGCGAGGCCATCCGCGCGTTCGACACCATGCCGCTCGTGGGCGAGGGTACCAAGCCGCGCGTGGGCGTGGTCGGCGAGATCCTGGTCAAGTTCCATCCCACAGCCAACAACCACGTGGTCGATGTCATCGAGCGCGAGGGCTGCGAGGCCGTGGTGCCGGGTCTGCTCGACTTTTTCCTGTACTCCATGAGCAACGCCGAGCTGCAGAAGGACGAGTTAGGAAGCTCCGCTACCACGCGCGCTGGTATGCAGGCGCTCATCAAGCTCGTGGACTGGATGCGCACGCCGGTGGAGGAGATGCTCGAGAAGTCCCGCCGCTTCGAGGCGCCCGAGCGCATCGGCACCATGGCCGACAAGGCCCGCACGGTGCTTTCGGTGTGCAACAACATGGGCGAGGGCTGGCTGCTCACGGCCGAGATGCTCGACCTGATCGATCATGGCGCACCCAATATCATCTGCACGCAGCCCTTCGCGTGCCTGCCCAATCACGTGGTGGGCAAGGCCGTGATTAAGGAGCTGCGCCGCCAGCATCCCGAGAGCAACATCGTTGCGGTGGACTATGATCCTGGTGCGTCCGAGGTCAACCAGCTCAACCGTATTAAGCTCATGATCAGCGTGGCCAAGGAAAACATGCGCGCCGGCAAGGGCTTTAAGCTTGAGAAGGTGGCGCCGCTCGCGATGGACGAGGTCACCGGCCAGATGCGTGCCCACGACGGCTGCGTGAGCTGCGGTTCGGTCGATGAGAGCGCCGTGGCGTCGGTCGCTGAGCGCCTGGGACGCGGCATTAAGAAGTAGCTGGCCTGCTATGGGCTGGATATGAGACAAACGGGTGGTGGCCGTACCGGCTACCACCCGTTTTTGCTGGATATATGTTGCGCAAATGACCTTGCTACAGCCTTCCGTGGGCTTGCCCGACTTTTGGGCCGGCTCGGGCTTTGAGGACAAGTTGCTGCAGGCCCAAGGCGATTTTTCGCTCAACGCAGGCCAGCACAGTGTGACCTATCTGCCAAACGACGAGACGACCGCGCCCGGTCGCTACCAGGTGCTGCTGTACGACAGCAATTTTGGTGCGGCCGAAAGCTATCCCAAGTTCGACTGGGGCCAGCTGGGCGCCGCGGTGGTGACTGACTACAACAAGGGCACGCATTCGTTTGGGCGCATCTTTACAGTGGACGAGACGGCGCGCACCTACGAGCTCGAAGACCAGATCGCGGTGCCGTTCTCGCGCTACGTTAGCAGTGCGCAGCGCGTCGGCGATTCGAATAGTATGCTCGTGGCATCGGGCCAGGCCAAGACCTTTGCCGAGTACGATCGCTATGGACGGCCCATCGCCGCCTACGAAATGGAAGCCGAGAAGTACATCTACCGCGTGTACAAGTACGAACTATAGCGCTGCGCGTGGTTGTGCCTGTGCCCCGTGGTTGCGCGCGCTCGCGCCGGGCCCACCTCGCGTCCCGCATCACTTCACATCGAACTCCACGCGATCGAGTTCGGGCACGTTGAGGTCGATGAGCTTGCGGGCAACGCGGCGGTCGTGCGCCCCGAGCGCCTCGCCTGTCGTCACGTGGGCGACTATCTCGCGCTCGACAATACCCTCCTCCTCGCCTCCGCTGGCCGAGGTCTCGACGGCGACGGTGTAATCCTTAAAGCCTGGCAGCACCGCGGCAAGCTCGCGTGTGGTCTCGGTGACGCCGTAGCCGTCCTGCACGCCGGCCTGCGCCGAGCCAATGGAACTCGCGGTCATAACGATGCAGGGGATGGCAAAGACTACCGTGCCCACAATAATGCGGCGGCGCACCTTGCGTGACAGCTCGTCGACCTCGGCATCTTCTTCGGCGGTTACAATGCCGTCGCCGTTGAGGTCGCGCTTGAGCGGTACACGTAAAAGAAGCAATACGGCTTCGGCCGCCAGCGCGATAAAGACGACGTTGATGCCAAACTCGTAGAGGGCTGAGAGGAACAGCGACCCGCTCGCGATGGCAATGCCATAACCCGCCGCGCACAGGGGCGGCATGAGCGCGGTTGCCACTGCCACGCCGGCGATGAGCGTGGCGGGTTCCTGGTCGCGCGAGTTGCCCAGGCCACCCGCAAAGCCGCCCGCGAGCGCGACGGCAAGGTCCCACACGGTGGGCGTCGAGTTGTCGATAATGGCGGCCGTGGTGGTGCCGAGGGGCGAGAGCTTAAAGTACAACGTGGATGTGACCAGGCAAAAGGCCATTTGCAGCGCAAGGCTGGCGACGGCTTCGACGGTAATCTCGCGGTCGAGCGTGGCGATGCCGTATGCCATGGCAAGGACCGAGCCCATGAGCGGGCAGATGAGCATGGCGCCTACAATGGCGATATCCGAGTCGATATCGAGGCCGATGCTCGCGATTAACATGGCAATGATGAGGATGCACAGGTGAGAGCCGGTCAGGCGTGCCCCGTTTACAAAACGCTTGCGGATCACGTGATAGGGCGCGCGTCCCTCGCGAATGTTGAACGCGCGCTTTAAAAAGCGACCAGCCTGTTCGGCAGCCTCACTATGGGCAGGGCGGATGCCATGGCGCCGGTGATGGCGTTCACGCAGTCGCTTGAGCTGTTGTCTATCGAGTTCCATGTTCACCTCGTTCTGGCACGGGCCGCATATCTCGCCCGTCGCCCATACTCTACACCGCGGCGGGCGGGGTGCCTGCTCGATGCGGAATCCGATAGGGAGGATGACGCGGGAGCAAATGCAAATCACAGGCTCAATTCGATCCCGCAAGAATATGATGCATCAGCTCCTACATATGTGACGAAATTGTGAAGCGCGAGAGCGTGAATTTCAAAAAATTTGCTGGTGACCAATGTTGCGCAACAGAATTCAAAAATCAGCTCCTACATTTTGAAGCGTATGGATACATCCGTGTCAAAGGGAGAAAGCCATGGCAAACTACAGTCCACAACACTTTGAGCCTCGGGCTAAGGCCGTCAA
>CANNPG010000121.1:0-4734 GCA_947507375.1 uncultured Collinsella sp.
GTTTGACTAATCTGGTGCCCAGGCCTGCAAGGTGCTCAAGGAGGATGGCTTTGAGGTCATCCTGGTCAACTCCAACCCGGCGACCATCATGACCGATCCGGGTTTGGCCGACCGCACCTATGTCGAGCCCATCACCGCCGAATTTATCGAGCGCGTGATCAAGAAGGAGCGCCCGGACGCGCTGCTGCCCACGCTGGGCGGCCAGACCGGTCTGAACGCCGCCGTCGAGCTGGCGAAAGACGGTACGCTCGACAAGTACGGCGTCGAGATGATCGGCTGCGATCTGGACGCCATCGAGCGCGGCGAGGACCGCAAGCTCTTTAACGAGGCCATGGCCGAGATTGGCCTGGAGGTCGCGCGCTCGGGCTATGCCTACAGCGTGGCCGACGCCGAGGCTATCGCCGAGCGCGTGGGCTATCCCTGCGTACTGCGCCCGAGCTTTACCCTCGGCGGCGCCGGCGGCGGCATCGCTCACACCCACGAGGAGCTCGTCTCCATCGTGAGCCAGGGCCTGGAACTCTCGCCCGCCCACGAGGTGCTGGTCGAGGAGTCCATCGAGGGTTGGAAAGAGTACGAGATGGAGGTCATGCGTGACCACGCCGGCAACGGCATCATCGTGTGCTCCATCGAGAACCTCGACCCCATGGGCGTGCATACCGGCGACTCCATCACCGTGGCGCCGGCGCAGACGCTCTCCGACCTTGAGTATCAGCGCATGCGCGTGGCCTCGCTCGCCATTCTGGAGAAGATCGGCGTCGAGACCGGTGGCTCCAACGTGCAGTTTGCCGTGAACCCCAGCACCGGCCGCCTGATCGTCATCGAGATGAACCCGCGCGTGAGCCGCTCGTCCGCACTGGCCTCCAAGGCCACGGGTTTCCCCATCGCTAAGGCCGCCGCGCGCCTGGCCGTGGGCTATACGCTCGACGAGATCGTCAACGATATCACCAAGGCAACGCCCGCTTGCTTTGAGCCCACGATCGATTACTGCGTGGTAAAGGTGCCGCGCTTTGCCTTCGAGAAGTTCAAGGGCACCGACCCCACGCTCACCACGCGCATGAAGGCCGTGGGCGAGATCATGGCAATCGGCCGCACCTTTGAGGAGGCCTTTGGCAAAGCTATGCGCTCGCTGGAGGACGGCCACCAGGGCATTTGCGCCGGTGGCAAAGAGGGCGCCGATAAGCTGAGCGACGACGAGCTCGCTCAGGCCGTGGCAACTCCGACCGAGCATCGCATCTTCTTTGTGGTCGAGGCTCTGCGCCGTGGCTGGGACATCGCTCGCATCCATGCCATCTGCGGCATCGACCCGTGGTACCTCAACCGCATCAACGACATGGTGCAGGTCCAGGAGAGCATCCGCGGCCTGCGTGTGGAGGATATCGACGCCGACGCGATGCGCTTGCTCAAGCAGTACGGCACGAGCGACGCCGAGATCGCCGCGCTGACCGGCTCGGACGAGCGCTTTGTGCGCGCCTATCGCAAGGGCCTTGGCGTGGTTCCCAGCATGAAGACGGTCGATACCTGCGCTGCGGAGTTCTCGAGCGCCACGGAGTACCACTACAAGACGTACGAGAACATCTACCGCACGAGTCCGGATGCCAAGAAGTGCGTGGCTCCCGACGAGACCACGCCGGCGGACAAGCCCAAGGCGATGATCCTGGGCGCCGGCCCCAACCGTATCGGCCAGGGTATCGAGTTCGACTACTGCTGTGTGCATGCGAGCTATGCGCTGGCGGCCCGCGGCTTTGAGACCATCATGGTCAACTGCAATCCCGAGACCGTTTCGACCGACTACGACACGTCCGACCGCCTTTACTTTGAGCCGCTTACCTACGAGGACGTCATGGACGTTATCGATGTTGAGCGCCCCGACGGCGTCGTGGTGACGCTTGGCGGCCAGACCCCGCTTAAGCTGGCGCGCATGCTCGAGGAGAGTGGCGTCAACATCATGGGCACCAAGCCCGATGCCATCGACTTTGCCGAGGACCGCGAGCGCTTTGCCGCCCTGCTCGACAAGCTGGGCATCATGTACCCGCCGGCGGGTCAGGCCACCTCGTTTGAGGAGGCCGAGGCCGTTGCCGCGCACATTGGCTACCCGCTGCTGGTACGTCCGAGCTACGTGCTGGGCGGCCGCGGCATGATGATCGCCTACGATGCCGAGCACCTGCGCGATTACATGGCCGAGGCTGCGCGCATTAGCCCCGACTACCCGGTGTACCTGGACCGCTTCCTGGAGGGTGCGATCGAGTCCGATGTCGACGCCCTGTGCGATGGCGAAGAGGTCTATATCGGCGGTATCCTGGAGCATATCGAGGAGGCCGGTATCCACTCTGGCGACTCCGCGACCTGCATCCCGCCGTTCAGCTTTAGCGAGAGCCTGCAGGCAAAGCTTCGCGAGACCACGCGCCGCATCGCGATGGCGCTGGGCGTACGCGGCCTGGTCAACGTGCAGTACGCCATCAAGGGCGAGACCGTCTACGTGATCGAGGCCAACCCGCGTGCCAGCCGCACCGTGCCGTTTATCTCCAAGGCCACCGGTGTGCCGCTCGCCAAGTGTGCCGCACGTATCATGGCGGGCGATTCCATCGCCAGCCTGGGCCTGCCGAGCGACGAGCGTCAGCTCGATTGGTTCTGCATGAAGGAAGCCGTTATGCCCTGGGGTCGTTTCCCCGGTGCCGACGTTATCTTGGGGCCCGAGATGAAGTCGACGGGCGAGGTCATGGGTATCGCCAAGAGCTATCCCGAGGCATACGCCAAGACGCAGCTGGCGATCGACTACAAGCTGCCTGACCCGAGCAGCGGCAAGGTGTTCATCAGCGTGTGCGATCGCGACAAGCGCCATATCCTTTCGGTCGCCCGTATCCTGCGCTACCTGGGCTTTGACATCTGCTCCACCGAGGGTACGGCGCGCGTGCTGCGTGGCGGCAACGTGACGTGCGAGGTCGTGGAGAAGATTAGCGGCCCGCATGACGGCGAGCGCCCCAACATCGGCGACCTCATCGCCGATGGCAAGATTGCGGTGATCGTCAACACGCCGTACGGCCCAGGTTCGCGTGGCGACGGCTATCTGTTGCGTACCGAGGCGGTGCGCCGCGGCGTGACCTGCGTGACGGCGATGTCTGCCGCCAACACGTACGTGAGTGCCATCGAGGCCGTGCGCGAAGACCAGCAGGGTCACGGTAGCGCCAACGACATGGGCATGGACGTCATCGCCCTGCAGGACCTGCCGCAGTACACGGTGTAGTTGACCTGGCCGGCCGGGGCGGGAGGGGCCGAGTTTCCCCCTTTCGCTCCGGCTGCAAGCAGAGTCGCTCAGGAGGAAACTCGGCCCCTCCCGCCCCGGCCTGCGGTGACTTGGCTGCACCGTGTGCTGCGGAAGGGGCTTTGCGCGATGACTAGGGCTGAATAAAAAGTGAGTGTGGGATCCGCCGTTCGTTCGAACGGCGGATCCCACGTTAATATTTCAGCCAACGTACGTCATGGCAATTCCCGGTAGGTCCCCGGGTGCCCCGCGGCGGGCTGGGTTTATTGTCTGAGCGACTTTGCGAAGCAAGGGGAGCGAAGATAAAAACCCAGCCCGCCGCGGGGCACCCGGGGACCGCAGGGACGGGAGCAGCTATACTACTCTCAGTAGTTAAGGGTCGCGGATCCGCCGCGTCACCGCTCTCAACAGGAGGTCTTTGTTTATGGCAGATCAGAAGCCGGTTGTCGGGATCATTATGGGCTCCAAGTCCGATCTGGGCGTTATGGAAGGCTGCACCGCCGAGCTCGAGGCGCTTGGTGTGCCCTATGAGCTCGTCATTGCGAGCGCACATCGCACGCCGGCGAAGGTCCACGAGTGGGCTTCGACTGCCGCCGATCGCGGTATCAAAGTGATTATCGCCGCCGCCGGCAAGGCCGCTCACCTGGGTGGTGTCGTGGCTGCCTTTACGCCGCTGCCGGTCATCGGCGTGCCTATGAAGACGAGTGACCTGGGCGGCATGGATTCGCTGCTGTCGATGGTGCAGATGCCTTCGGGCGTGCCCGTGGCCTGCGTTGCCATCAACGGCGCCAAGAACGCCGCCATCTACGCCACGCAGATTCTGGGCGCTTGCGACCCCGAGTACCGCAAGGTTATCGAGAAGATGAAGCAGGAGATGGCCGACGCCTAGGCGTTCCGCCGTTTCACCGCAGTATAAGGAGAGCCATGTCCGACTATCAGGGAAAACGATTCAAGGCTTCTCAGATTCCCGATCCGTCGAAGCCGGGTGCTGCCCATGCGGCACAGCAGGGTCGGACATCCTCTCCTCAGCAGCCGCGAGCGGCGCGTCCTGTGACGCCGGCGACGCACCGACGCCAGGACGCGCCGGCGGCGTATCGCCCCTCGTCATATGGCACGGCAAAGAAGCAGGCCCGGACGACGAGGCAACCGAGCGGCGCGCCGTCCAGCTACACCGAGCCGCCGCGTAAGAAGCGCCGCTCCATTATTCCCATTCTGCTCATCATCATCGGTATTGGCCTGATCGTTGCTGCGGCCGCTATCTTTATCAATGCTCAGATTGGCTATAAACAGGCAAGCGATTCGTACCAGAAAATCGAGAAGCAATATGTAAGCGATAAGGACGCCAGCGGCGTGCCGATTATCGACTTCGATGCACTTGCCCAGACAAATCCCGAGGTTGTGGGTTGGATTTGCGCGCGGGGAACCAACATCAACTATCCCGTGGTGCAGACCAAGAACAACTCCAAATACCTTAA
>CANNPG010000122.1:0-4718 GCA_947507375.1 uncultured Collinsella sp.
AGCCAATTGGGTGCTCCGTTATATACGCCAGTCTAAGAGGGGCTTGTTTAGGAGGCACAGTATGGGACGTTTTACCAATCCTCGCGATCTGTACTTTGGTGAGGGCGCTCGCCACGAGGTGAAGAACCTCAAGGGCAAGAAGGCCATCATCGTTTCTGGCGGCAGCTCTATGCGCCGCGGCGGGTTCCTGCAGGACGTCGAGAACGACCTTAAGGAAGGCGGCTTCGAGGTCAAGCTGTTCGAGGGCGTCGAGTCCGACCCGTCCATCGAGACGGTCATGAAGGGCGCCGAGGCCATGCGCGAGTTCGAGCCCGACTGGATTATCGCCATCGGTGGCGGCTCGCCCATCGATGCCGCTAAGGCCATGTGGGTCTTCTACGAGTATCCCGAGGAGTCCTTCGACAACATCATCCAGCCGTTCAGCTTCCCTGAGCTGCGTCAGAAGGCTCATTTCTGCGCCATCTCCTCTACCTCCGGCACCGCTACCGAGGTCACCGCGTTCTCCGTCATTACCGACTACGCCAAGGGCATCAAGTACCCGCTGGCCGACTTCAACATCACCCCTGATGTCGCCATCGTCGACCCCGAGCTCACCTACACCATGCCCGCCAAGCTGTGCGCTCACACCGGCATGGATGCTCTGACCCACTGCATGGAGGCCTACGTTTCCACCTGCGCCTCTATGTTCACCGACGCCAACGCTCTGCACGGCATCCGCGAGATCGTCGAGTGGCTGCCCAAGTCCTATGCTGGCGACCATGAGGCCCGTCAGCACATGCACGAGGCTCAGTGCATCGCCGGTATCGCCTTCTCCTCGGGCCTGCTCGGCATCGTTCACTCCATGGCTCACAAGACCGGTGCTGCCTTCGAGAACGGCCACATCATCCACGGTGCCGCTAACGCCATGTACCTGGGCAAGGTCATCCAGTGGAACTCCAAGGATCCCCGTGCTGCCGAGCGTTACGCTTACGTGGCCAAGGAGATCCTGCACCTTCCCGGCGAGACCAACGAGGAGCTCATCGCTGCGCTCGTCCAGAAGATCCGCGACCTCAACGACCAGCTCAACATTCCGCAGTCCATCAAGGATTACGCGAATGGTGGCGTGAAGGTCGACGCCGAGAACCCGCAGATGGTTTCCGAGGAGGAGTTCCTCGCCAAGCTGCCCGAGATCGCCGCGAACGCCGAGCAGGACGCCTGCACGCCCGAGAACCCGCGTGAGACCAAGGCTGCCGACTTCGAGAAGATTCTCAAGGCCTGCTACTACGACACCGACATCGATTTCTAATCGACTCTTGTTATCGTAACGAGGGGCTCCGCACGTATCCGTACGGAGCCCCTTTCTTTTTTAGAGAATGGGATAGTTATGGCTGCAATTTTCAATAGCCCCAGCAAGTACATCCAGGGTCCGGACGAGCTCGCCAAGCTCGGCTCCTATGTCGAGCCGCTCGGCGCTAAGGCCCTCGTCATCGTGACGCCTTCGGGCAAGAAGCGCGTCGGTGCCAAGATCGAGGGCGGCTTTGCCGAGGCTAAGGCCGAGCTGCTGTTTGAGGACTTTAACGGCGAGTGCTCCAAGGGCGAGGTCGATCGCCTGGTTGCGCTCGCTCGCGACAACGGTTGCGACATCATCGTCGGCGTCGGTGGCGGCAAGATCCTCGACACCGCGAAGGCCGTCGCCTATTACCTGGAGTCCCCGGTTATCATTTGCCCCACCATTGCCTCGACCGATGCACCGTGCTCGGCACTTTCGGTGCTCTACACCGACGACGGCCAGTTCGATAAATATCTCTTCCTTAAGGCAAACCCCAACATTGTCCTGATGGATACGACGGTTATCGCGGCGAGCCCAGTGCGCCTGACGGTTTCCGGTATGGGCGATGCGCTCGCAACCTACTTTGAGGCCCAGGCGACGCATGATGCCGACGGTGGCACTTGCGCCGGCGGCAAGGGCGGAATGGCCGGCCTGGCGCTCGCCAAGCTCTGCTACGAGACGCTTATGGCCGATGGCGTCAAGGCCAAGGTCGCACTGGAGAAGGGTGCGCTGACGCCTGCTGTCGAGCATATCATCGAGGCCAATACGCTGCTTTCGGGCATTGGCTTTGAGAGCTCGGGCCTTGCTGCTGCTCATGCCATCCACAATGGCCTGACGATGCTGCCCGAGTGCCACGGCATGTATCACGGCGAGAAGGTCGCCTTTGGCACCATCGTCCAGCTGGTACTCGAGGATGCCCCGACTGAGAAGCTCGAGGAAGTCTTGGGCTTCTGCATTGAGCTGGGCCTGCCGGTCACGATGAAGGAACTTGGCGTTGCTGAGCTTACGCGCGAGCAGGCCATGATTGTTGCCGAGGCCGCGTGCGCGCCCGATGACACCATGTGCAACATGCCGTTTGAGGTGACGCCTGAGATGGTCGCCAACGCCATCCTGGGTGCCGACGCACTGGGTCACTACTACCTTATGGATGAGTAAACTAAGGTAAGGAAGGGGCAAAGCCGACAGATGGCTTTGCCCCTTTTTGCTATGGTGCAAAGGGGTCAGGTTACGTTGCACCAATTGTTGTTGATGAAAGGGCGGATTCTCGTATGGCGCTTCCCAGGGGTGATGGCGGTCCCGGACGATATGTTCAGGGGCCAGGTGAGCTCTCGCGTCAGGGCAGGTATTTGTCATGGTTGGGCTGCGCTGCCTATGTCTTGTTTGACCAGGGCACCGAGGATCGGCTGTGCAAGCAGATCGTCGATGGATTTCTGGACGAAGACCTAAGTGAGCCGTTCTTTAAGATTTATGACGGTCCGTGTACGGAAGACGCCGTTGTCGAAATGGCTAAGGAAGCCCAGGCCGAGTATTGCGACATGGTGGTGGGTATTGGCGGCGGCAAGATGCTCGATATCGCCAAGGCCGTTGCGTTTTATGCCGAGTTGCCGTTGTGCGTATGCCCCACGGCGGCTTCGATGGACGGTCCGTGCAGCGAGATTTCCGATGCCGATCTGCAGGGTGTTGCAAATGCGGTCTTTAGAAACGAGCGCAATATGGCCAACGAGCAGGCCAAGGTGACCAAACAAAAACTCGTGCAGCTCATGTGCGAGGCATAGTTTGGCGCTTGATTGATCTTGTGCAATCGAGGCGGCGATAGGCCATGGGCTATTTGCCGCAAAGATGCTCCGCGTGTAATTTGCCCGAGGCGTGGGCCGATAGCGTATCATTATCTCTTGCTTGTTTGCACTGCTCAGGGAGGGGCCGCGCATGGCGCAGGAACACGATCTGTTTGATGACATTATCGAGATCAGCAAGGGTTTCGACTTTCTTAAAAACCCGCTTGGCGGTGTGACCGATGCACTCGATCCGTCGGCGCCGCAGTGGAATCCTGCCGACTACAAGGAGCGCCCGCGCGGCAACACCATCCCGTGTCTGACCTGCAAAAACGAAAAGAGCGGCTGCACCGCGTGCATGGACGTGTGCCCGGTCAACGCTATCGAGGTCGAGGAAGACGCCATCGAGATCCTCGACTCCTGTCGCAAGTGCGGTCTGTGCGCCGCTGTCTGTCCGACCGAGGCGATCATCTCGCCGCGCCTGGCGCCCAAAAACCTGTATGACGATATCGTCTCTGCTGCTACGAGCCACGAGACCGCCTACGTCACCTGCACGCGCGCCCTCAAGCGCATGCCGCGCGAAAATGAGGTCGTCGTTGCCTGCGTGGGCGATATTACGGCAGAGACTTGGTTTTCGGTACTGGCCGACTATCCCAACGTGAGTGTGTACCTGCCGTTGGGCGTGTGCGATAAATGCCGCAACACCGGCGGTGAGGACATTCTGGGCGAGGCGATTGCGAAGGCCGAGGAGTGGTCTGGCACGGGTATGGGCCTGGAGGTCGACCCCAAGAGCCTCAAGTGCCATAAGCTTCGCGAGTACGAGCGCAAGGAGTACATGGAAAAAATTGCCCGCACCACGGGCCTGACGGTGACCAAGCTCAATCCGGCGACGGCGGCGCTGGCTTCGGTGACGCAAAAGCTCAAGGCCCATCGCCATCAGATTACCCAGCTGGAGCGTACGCTCAACACCATGTGCGGCACCACGACGACCAAGCGTCGCCGTTCGCTCACCCATGGGCGGCAGCTGGTGCTCTCGACACTGCAGAACCATCCCGAGCTTGCCCAGAATATGCAGGTGAGCACGCCGGAGTGCGATTTTGACAAGTGCACGTCGTGCGGCGAGTGCGTCAACGTGTGCCCCACGTTCGCCTGTGATCTGGTTGGAAGCGGCCGCTTTGCGTTGGAGTCCACGTATTGTTTAGGCTGCGGCGCCTGTGTCAAGGTTTGTCCCGAGCATGCGCTCAAGCTTGTTGAGCACGACGCGTCCAATCTGGTCGTCGTCGATCCCGAAGCCGAGGAAAAGGCCGCCCAGAAGGCGAAGGCTCACGAAGAAGCTGAGAAGGTCAAGGCCGAGGCAAAGGCCAAGCTGGACAAGATGCTCGACCAGGTGGAGAAGCTCGCGGACTAGTTAAAGGAGCGTAAATGATGGCCGGTGGGACAGGTACTGCCCCGCCGGCCAAAAAAGTTGCGGTGGAATAGTTCCTGTCTTGCCCTTAAGCTGGCCATTCTAGGAACTATTCCACCGCAACTAATAGATGGTTAGTTCATACTGCTTTGGTGGCCGGTATCACAGAATCAGTTTGCAGACTATCGCTCATAAGGGTATCTCTCCTTTCAGCCTGGGCCTGTAAGGAGAG
>CANNPG010000123.1:0-4715 GCA_947507375.1 uncultured Collinsella sp.
TTCGATGATCTGGTCAGCGAGCGTATTGGTGTGGTCGTCGGGCACCGAGTGCGACGTGAAAACGAAGGGCCCGTGTTGGGGTGGGAGGGAACGAATTTCTTCTGACATGATTGTCCTTTCAAAAACGTGTCCCGGCGACCGTTACCATTCCGCCGGGCTCTCTATGCAAGGGCACATCATAGCGCGTAATTCAAACATTCACACCCTTTCCGCACCTACTCATTGGGGACAGACTTAAATGACCAGCCTTAAACTAAGAACGTCTCCAACGACTGGTCATTTAAGTCTGTCCCCAATGACTAGGTCGGTGCCCTTTGTGCGGAGGTTGCTCTGATGCTTTATACTGGTGCGGTTAGACATCCATCCTGCAATCGAGGAGATATCCATGGCATCAGACGTTCGCGTCCGCTTTGCACCCTCACCGACGGGCAAGCTGCACATCGGCGGCGCCCGCACCGCTATCTATAACTGGGCTTTCGCCCGTGCAAACGGCGGCACGTTCATCCTGCGCATCGACGACACCGATCCTACCCGCTCTACCGACGAGAACACGCAGATCATCCTGCGCGCCATGCGTTGGCTGGGTCTTGACTGGGACGAGGGCCCCGAGGTGGGCGGCGACTTTGGCCCCTACGCCCAGACCGAGCGCCTGGACCTGTACAAGCAGGCCGCCCAGAAGCTTTGGGACGAGGGCAAGGCCTATCCCTGCTTCTGCACCAAGGAGCAGCTCGACGCCGACCGCAAGGCCGCGCAGGAGCGCAAGGACCCCTTCCAGGGCTATCAGCGCCGTTGCCGCGATCTTGATCCCGCGGAGGCCCGCCGCCGCATCGAGGCCGGCGAGTCCTACGTCCTGCGCATCAAGGTGCCTGAGGACCGCGGCGACGTCGTCATCCACGACGCCGTCCACGGCGAGGTAACCTTTGACGCCAAGGAGCTCGACGACTTTGTCATCTTCCGCTCCGATGGCACGCCCACGTACAACTTCGCGACCGTCGTCGACGACGCCATGATGAAGATCACCCATGTCATCCGCGGCGACGACCACCTGTCCAACACCCCGCGTCAGGTCATGGTCTACGAGGCCCTCGGCGCTCCCGTGCCCACGTTCGCTCACATCTCCATGATCCTGGGCGCCGACGGCAAAAAGCTCTCCAAGCGCCACGGCGCCACCTCCGTGGAGGAGTACCGCGACGCCGGCTACCTGTCCGACGCCTTCGTCAACTACTTGGCGCTGCTCGGCTGGTCGCTCGACGGCGAGACCACGATCATCCCGCGCGATGTCCTGGCCAGCAAGTTTTCGCTCGACCGCATCTCCAAGAACCCGGCGACCTTCGACCCCAAGAAGCTCGACTGGGTCAATGCCGAGTACATCAACGGTATGTCCGACGCCCAGTTTGCCGATGAGATCATGGTCCCCGAGCTGCACGAGGCAGGTCTCATCGAGGGTAATGTCGAGTACGGCGAGGACTGGATCGACGCGCTTGCCGCTATCGTCAAGCCGCGCACCAAGATGCCGGCCGACGCCGTGACCGTCGCCGCTCCCATCTTCGCTACGGCCGAGACGCTCGAGTATGACGAGAAGTCCGTTAACAAGGGCCTGGCCAAGGAAGGCATGGGCGCCATTCTGGACGCCGCCAAGGCCGCGCTCGAGGGCGTGGACGAGTGGACGGCTGCCAACATCGACGCCGCGCTTGAGCCGCTGCCCGAGCAGATGGACCTTAAGAAGCGCGTGGTGTTCCAGGCCGTGCGCGTCGCCGTTTGCGGCAACATGGTGAGCCCTCCGTTGGGCGAGACCATGGCACTCGTCGGCCGCGACGATTGCTTGGCGCGCATCGACCGCGCCCGCACGATGGCGCTGTAATCGCTGCGCAAACGTATGTATCCGAGCCCCGTTCACCCGAGCGGGGCTCTTGTTTCTGTAGACGTATGGGATAGGAGGTGCTGGAGCCGTGGCCGAGCAACTGTCGCTGTTTGGTTCGCCGGAACCGGAGGAGTCTCCGGCGGCGCCGGCTTCCGCTGCTGCCACGGCCAAGCCCGAGCCTGCACTTGAGCCCATTGCCGCCTATACGAGCGTGGCTCTCGACATCCCCACCCGTGCGCTGTCCGAACCGTTTGCTTACGGCGTCCCCGAGTCCCTTGCCAACGAGGCCCAGGTCGGATCGACGGTCCTGGTCCACTTTGGCAACCGTGCCGCCGCAGGCTACATCGTCGATATTGCGCTCGAGCTGGGCGACCTGCAAGGCAACAATGCCCTCGACCCTTCGCGCATCAAGCCCGTCGAAGCCATCCTCAGCAAACCGCTCTTTACAGCCGAGGCTGCCCGCATCTCGCGCTGGATGAGCCGCGAGTATGTCGCGACGCTTTCCGAGTGCCTGCGCCTGTTCTTGCCCCCGGGTGGAAGCCCGCGCGTGGTCAAAGGCGACGACGGCGTGTGGACGGTTGAACGTCCCGCCGTCAAGCCTATCCAAAATCGCTGGGTCATGCTCACGCCCGAGGGTTTCGACTACACGCCGCCCAAGACCGCGGTCCGCCAGCGTCAGCTCATCGAGGCGCTCCAGTGCGGCCCGGTCACGACGCGCGATCTCAACCTGCTCTACAACAGCATGTCGGCGACCATCAAGGCGCTCGAAAAACGTGGTGTCGTCGTGGTGGAGGAGCGTCGCGCCTGGCGTGGCTGCAGCGAGCAGACCACGCTGTCCTCGGCAAGCGGTAAGGCACCAGTCGCGCTCACGAACGGCCAGCATCAGGCACTCGCGCAGATTGAGCGCGCCCGTCTGGACGCTCATGGCGACGTGGTGGTGGTCGACGGTGTCACCGGCTCCGGCAAAACCGAGGTGTACCTCTCCGCCATCGAGCGCGTGCTGGCGGCCGGCCGTTCGGCCTGCGTGCTCGTGCCCGAGATATCGCTGACGGCCCAGACCGTCGGCCGCTTCCGCTCGCGTTTTGGCGAGACGGTCGCCGTGTTCCATTCGCGCCTCTCGCCCGGCGAGCGCCTGGACCAGTGGGATATGGTCGCCAGCGGTGCCGCGCGCGTGGTCGTGGGCGCCCGCTCGGCGCTCTTTTGCCCGCTCAGCGACTTGGGCCTCATCATCATCGACGAGGAGCACGAGACCAGCTACAAGCAGGGTTCCAGCCCGCGCTACCATGCGCGCGAAGTGGCGGCCGAGATGGCGCGGCGCTACCGCTGCCCGCTCGTGCTGGGCTCGGCCACGCCTTCCGCCGAGGCCCTCGACCGCTGCCGCCGTGGCACGTATAACGGTGCCACCTGGACGCGCGTCGAGATGCCCGAGCGCCCGGGACACGCCGTGCTGCCGACAGTCCGCATTGCCGACCTGCGCCGCGAGTTCTCGCACGGCAGCCGCTCTATGTTCTCAAAACCGCTGATGGAAGGTCTGGAGCGTGTGGTCGAGCGCCGCGAGAAGGCCGTGTTGCTGCATAACCGCCGTGGCTTTGCGCCGTTCCTTATATGCCGCGAGTGCGGCTGCGTCCCCACCTGCAACCACTGCTCCACCGCGCTTACGTATCACGAGCGCACGCACACGCTGCAGTGTCACACATGCGGTTCGTCTTGGCGCGTGCAGCCGTATCCCGCGCCCACGAGCCGTTGCCCCAAATGTGGCAGTCGCTACCTGGCAAAAATGGGCCTGGGTACGCAGCAGATCGAGGACGCACTGCACCAGATGCTTCCCGAGGATGTCGCCATTATTCGCATGGATGCCGATTCCACGCGCGGCAAGGATGCGCACAAAAAGCTGCTTGAGCAGTTCGATGCCGCCGATTGCGCGGTGCTGCTGGGCACCCAAATGATCGCAAAGGGCCTCGACTTTCCCGAGGTCACGCTCGTGGGCGTGGTCAATGCCGACTTCGCCCTCAAGCTGCCGGACTTCCGCGCAGGGGAGCGCGCCTACGATCTGCTGGAGCAAGTCGCCGGCCGTGCCGGTCGTGGTGATCGCCCCGGCGAGGTCATCATCCAGACCTACCTGCCCGAGGACCCGGTCATTCGCGCCGTCGCTGAGCATGACCGTTCGATCTTTACCGACTACGACTTGGACCAGCGCCGCGACGCGCTGTACCCGCCGTTTGTTCGCCTGGTCAACATCTTGGTGTGGTCGGCGAACCGAGACGAAGCACAGGACCACATCGGGCGCATTGCAAAGCTCCTCAAGCGCCGTTGGCATGCTGCCGCGCCCGACTTTTTGCGGGCGGGGAGTGCCGTGCCGCAGGTGCTGGGCCCGGCTTCGTGTGTAATCGAGAGAGCCAAGGACCGCTACCGCTTCCATCTGCTTGTGAAGTCGCCCGTGGGGTACCATGTCTCTGATGATATCGACGCCTGTCTCAAAGAGGTGGGCTCTGTGCGTGGCGTGAGCGTGAGCGTTGACGTCGACGCCTATGATTTGATGTAACAACCCGAAAGGATGGCCATGGAAGCCAACGGAATCGTACTATCGCCTGACCCTCGTCTGCGCCAGGAGTGCGCCGTCATCGAGGAGATCACCCCGGCGATCGAGGCGCTTGCCGAGAAGATGAAGAAGATGATGTTCGAGAACGGCGGTTGCGGCCTAGCTGCCCCGCAGATCGGCGAGCTCATCCAGCTCGTCACCATCGACTGCGACTACAGCGACAAAAACGACTACGACCCGTACGTGCTCATCAATCCCGTCATTGTTGAGCAGAGCGACCATCTGGTGCCCTTTAGCGAGGGCTGTCTGTCTATC
>CANNPG010000124.1:0-4712 GCA_947507375.1 uncultured Collinsella sp.
TGACAACGGCCATCATACGCATGCTCTGAGCCTGCTGGCCGGTCTGGTTGCGCGACATATAGAGCTGCGGAATCAGGGTCAGGACGGCGAACAGGATCAGGCAAACCAGCGCAGGCAGTGCAACCATAAAGCCATCGGCAAAGGAAGCGCTCGGCGTGGTGGTCAGGTCGGGCAGGATGTTGAAGAACGAGAACGTGCCGTCGTTAAAGTACTGCGGCAGGTTGCGCAGCAATGTAAACAGGGCGAACAGGATAGGCATCTGAATCAGCAGCGGCAGACAGCCAGCCATGGGGTTGAACTTGTTCTCGCTGTAGAACTTCTGCATCTCCTCGGCCTGACGCTGGGGATCGTCGGCATAGCGCTCCTGGATCTCGAGCATCTTGGGCTGCAGCACCTGCATGCGAGCCGTCGACTTGGTCGACTTGAGCATGAGCGGCGTCAGCAGCAGACGGATGATGACCACCAGGATGATGATGGACAGGCCCCAGTCGACCGCAAAGGTCTGGATGAGCTTGAGCAGCTCGAAAAGGATGTTAACGATCCAATCCCACATGTAAGTTTTCCTCCGATAGCGAGTGCCCGCTAGGGCACAGGGTCATAACCGCCGACGTGCAGGGGATTGCAGCGAGCGATGCGCCTCACGGCAAGCCAGCAGCCTCTCAAAACACCGTGCTTCTCAATCGCCTGGATGGCGTATTGCGAGCACGTTGGGTAATAAATGCAGGCGTCAGGCAATAAGGGCGAAATAACCTGTTGATATATGCGAATAGGAGCGATGGCAACACGTCGCAAAACGTGATTGCTCATCGCTCCTCCCCGGCAACGCCGGCGCGCTTCATAAGCGAACGCAACGCCTTGTCCATCTCCTGCGGCGAGGAAACCCTCGTCTTGGGAGTTGCAAACAAGATGATGTCATAACCCGCAACGGGAAATCCACAGCTGCGGGCGGCCTCGCGCATCACACGCTTAGAACGGTTGCGCACGACAGCACAACCGAGCCGTTTAGCACCAACGAAGGCGACCCTTCCGGAGTCGCCTTCGCCAACCGATTCACATATGGTCATTCGAATCAGAGGGTGATTGAAACGACGCCCCTGACTGAACACATGCTCGAAATCTTGCCGAGACTTAATAGTCTTCATGCGAGATGTGTGTATCGCTGCTAGACAGTGAGACGCTTGCGGCCCTTGGCGCGACGACGGGCGAGCACGGCACGACCACCCTTAGTGGCCATACGGGCACGGAAGCCATGGGTCTTGGCACGCTTACGCTTATTAGGCTGATACGTACGCTTCATCTTAAGTTCCTCCTGCTGCATTTCGAGTGTCCGCGGGGACGCGGACGCAGATATAGACACGTGAGCTTGAAGATTGTAGGGAAATCAATGTTCAAATGTCAAGAAATCAAAGGTAAAAGGTTGCGCAGTTCACACGGTTCCCCCATAAGCCAAGCTCGATTTAGCGGTGCATGGCAACTTTTCACGATATTTCATCGAGTTTTCAACAGGTCATGTTGGCAATGTTGAGAACTTTTCGTCCGTTTTCCAAAGTTTTCAACAGGTTTTGAAAGTTTGTCGAAAGATGAGAAACATTGCACGGTGAGCTACTATTTGTTCGAAACCTTTTGGAAGATTGCGAGCGGCATGTCTGACGACTTTTTCACCATGGTCGATTCCGGAGACCCGGCACCCGACAACGAGCACATCACCGGCGTGCGCGAAGAGCGTGACGAAGGTGAACAGACGACAACGCAGGCGCCAAAAGCCATGTACGCCGCGCGCATCGCCGTCTATGACGACATGCTGTCGACACCGCGTGTGATCGTCATTGATCCGCAAGATGTCCGCACGTATTTGGAAGAGACGACCAACACCGTCTACCAGTGCATGAAAGAACAAGGTGGCCATATCTCGCTCATGGTCATCCGCGAGATTGTCGAAAACTTTATCCACGCACACTTTGCAGAGCCCATCATCTCGATTCTGGACGGCGGAGACACCATCCGCTTTGCTGACCAAGGACCCGGCATCGACGACAAGGAACGTGCTTTCGACTTTGGCGTTACCAGCGCAAACAGCAAGATGAAGCGCTATATCCGTGGAACCGGAGCAGGGTTTCCCATGGTGCAGGAGTATTTGGAAAACGCCGGCGGTGCCGTATCCATCGAGGACAACATGGGCAACGGCACCGTGGTTACGGTAAGCCTGAACCCTAAACGCGTGCAGGAAATCGAGCGTGCCGGCGGACGAGGCGCTGCCGTGCGGCCCGAGACGGAGCAGCCCACATATCCCCTGCCGGGAGCTTTTGCGCAGCAGCCCATGGCAACGCAGCAGATGCAGCCCCCCGTGGGGCAGATACAGCAGCCCGGAATGCTTCCTACACAAGAGCCCCAGGCGACATCGATGTCGATGCCGCCAAACATGCCAGAGGCCATGCCGCTGGCGGATCAGGATGCAGCAGCAATGCAGCAGGCGACGGGGGCACCGGGTGGCCAGCAAATGGGCTATCAGCCGTACCAACAGGGATATCCATATCAGCAGATGCCGCCACTGGGGTATGGCCAGCAGTTCCCGCAGCAGTACCAGCAGGGATATCAGCAGCCGTACCAGCAGATGCCGCAGCAGCAGTACAACCCTTGGGCCCAGCAGATGCCTCCGCAGCCTTACCAACAGTGGCCTCAAAGTTTTCAACAGCAAATGCCGCCGATGCAGAGTTCTCAACAACCAGCAGCTCAAATGATGTATCCTAATGCAGCAAATCAGTATGCGCAGCCACAACCGGACGTGTTCGTAAGCGATCGCGGCAACGCCGCGCTGGGCTATCTAGCGCAAAATCAAGCGTGCGGTGCAACCGATCTGGCGAGGGCGTTTGGAAACTCGGCCCCCACTTGGTCACGCACGCTCAATGACTTGGCGCAGGCCGGCTTGGTCATCAAGCATGGCCAGAAATACCATCTGACCGAACTCGGCGCCGCTCGCGTGCGAGCTCAGAGCTAAAGAACGGGAGAGACAGTGGACGAGGAAGCAAGCATCATCCTGGGGGATGCCATCGCCTTTTGCCAGCGCGACGGCCAAGATGCACGCCTCATCAACATGCTGGGGCAATCGCGCGCCATAAGCCTGACCGAAGATACGCTCACGATCGAGGCCCCCTCGCGCTTTGCCATCGCGCAGCTCAAAAAGCATCAGCCGACTATTGAGGCTTATCTGGAAGAAATCGCCTTTGCACCGATTGCTCTCGACATCGTGGCGCCGCAAGGCGCCGCAACGGAATCCGCTGCCGCGACGGCGCCCGCCACGGCTCCCGCTGCTTCCCCGACGGTACCAGCCTCCGCAAGCGACGTGCCGACAATCGAGCACCAGCACAGCGATGTTTCCCGTGAAACCATGGCGCCGTTGCCGACCGCGGTAGCGACGTCAACGAACGCACCCGTCACGCACATGCCCATCGCTCACGACGCAGCGGCGGGCGCGGATTCGGGCATTGCAATCAAGAACACGCTCTCGGCCGACGATTTTCGTCGCATGATGAACCAGATGAAGGGCGGAGCGCCGACTAAATCCACGCAAGCTGCGACCCCCGCTTCACCCATGCCAGCACCGACCGTGCCGGCCGAGCAGAATACGGATGGAGCCCCGCTCGCCGCGAACTCAAAATTTACCTTTGAGAACTTTGTCTACGGCCCCGAGAACAGCCATGCCTATCGCTCGGCACTCAAGTTTGCCGCCCTCGCGGACGAGCGCGGCACATGCACATCACTGTTTATCTACGGCAAATCGGGCCTGGGCAAGACGCACCTGCTGCTCGCCATCAAAAACGAGCTCGCCGAGAAGTCGCCCGAGATCAAGGTCAAGTATGCCAACTCCCAGGCATATCTGGACGACCTGATGACCGAGTTCGACCGTCAAAAGAAGAGCAACGCCCCCATCATGCAGGCGTACCACGGCGTGGACGTGCTCATCATCGATGACATCCAAAACATCATCGGCAAGCGCGCGAGTGTGGACTACTTTTTCCAGCTCATGGACGAGTTCATCCGCAACAACAAGAAGGTCGTCATCGCGGCAGACCGCGCCCCCAAGGACCTGAGCATGGACGAGCGTCTGACCAGCCGCTTCAACGCCGGAATGCTCTGCCTGGTCGCAGAGCCCAGCTACGAGATGAAATACAAGATCTTGCAGCGCTATTACGAGAACACCATCGTCGCCGCTCCCGAGGCGGGCGACGACTCACTGCTGGCGGCCTATGGGGGCGACGGCGGACACCTGACCGACGAGCACTTTAAACACATGGCCGAGGTCTCGGGCACCAACATCCGCGAACTCGAGAGCTTTTGCGAGCGCTGCGCCGGCGAGGCGGGCGACCGTGAGCGCGAGGGCGGGGAGCTCACCTTTGACGATATCGACGCCATCGCCAGCCAGTACTTCGACACATCGGCCAAAAAGATCAACGTCCAGACAGTTCAGTCCGTCATCGAAGAGCAGTACGGCGTGACGCACGAGGAGCTCATCGGCCCGCGTCGCAACGCCAATATCGCCAAAGCACGCCATATCGCTATCTACCTGGCCATCGAGATGTGCGAAATGACGACCACGGCGGTGGGCGCCGAATTTGGCAACCGCAACCACTCGACCGTCAGCACGAGCTACAAAAAGGTCCAGAAGATGATCCAGGAAGACCGCACCGTCACCGAAGACCTCAAGTCGCTGCGCG